>NZ_JBEXWB010000226.1:0-10633 GCF_040629645.1 Streptomyces sp. NPDC005899
AACTCTTTGGGATACGGCTTGGGCACTGCGACATCCTTCCAGGCCGCCTCTCGGCAAGCCAGGTCAAGGTGTCACCTATCCGTGCAGCAGTCCCGGATGAACAGTAGCCAGGTCGTTGCCACACCCGGCCCGGTGTCCCGAACAGTACGGACATCCACTGCCGCGCCAGCGCTCGCTCGGCGGCATGTCATAGCGATGACGGTCATCCGCAGGGCAGCGCCACCAGCGAGCCGGCGCATTGGACTGGGCGGCGACCTCGGCCGCCGAGACCTCATTGCGCTCACTGTCCCATTCCGCAGCCAAGTCCGGCCTCAGCACGGCAATCGACCGGCCCCTGGCGGGCCGACGGGAGGAAAGCACCTGTCGGGCAATGCCGCATTTCTGGCAAGTGTGCCCCGCCATGAAGTGCCGGATCTGCACCCGGTAAGGCACTCCGCAGCCCCGGCAGCGAAGGTGGACGTACTTCGCGCTGCCGATGGTCAGGCGAGCTGGGTCCAGTCCCTCGTTGAGCTCAGCCAGCCACGCATTCATCAGCTCTGGTTCCTCCGCGGCCTTCGGAGAACCGGGTCTGCGCAAGTGCACTCCATGAAACGATCGGTGGCAACTCTCAGGCAGCGCGCGTTGCCGACGGGCAGTTACGAACGAGCTGCACGGCTACTGGCAAAGACTGTAGACCAGAGGTATGCATAGGACGCTGGCTGGTGAACGGTGCTGACCCGTCTGGGAGCCGGACCGGGACACGCGTCCGTAAGAGGCCATCTCATTTGGGTGACTCGGTATTCTGTGGGTCATGGTGGGGATCGTTGAGCGGCTGGTGCCGGACGAGTTGTGGGAGTTGTTCCAGCGAGTCGTGCCGGAGGCGCCGTCGCGGCCGCAGGGTGGTGGTCGGCGTCGGCACGGCGACCGGGAAGTGCCGGCCGCGATCGTCTTCGTGGCCACGTCGGGTTGTACCTGGCAGCAGCTGCCTTCGGCGTCGTTCGGCGCGTCCGGAGCGACCGCCCACCGGCGGTTCTCGGAGTGGTCGAAAGCCAGGGTGTGGGCCAAGCTCCACCGCCTGGTCCTCGACGAACTCGGAGCCCGCGGCGAGCTGGACTGGTCGCGATGCGCGATCGACTCGGTGAACATGCGGGCCCTGAAAAGGGGGACCTGACGGGTCCGAATCCTGTCGATCGGGGCAAGTACGGCTCGAAAATCCACCTGATCACGGAACGGTCGGGTCTGCCCATATCCGTCGGCATTTCCGGAGCCAACCTGCACGACAGCCAGGCCATGATCCCGCTCGTGAAGGGCATTCCGCCGGTCCGCTCGCGCTGCGGCCGGCGACGGCGCAAGCCCGGCAAGCTCCACGCCGACAAGGGCTACGACTATGCCCACCTGCGGCGATGGTTACGCGACCGCGGCATCACCCACCGCATCGCCCGCAAGGGAGTGGAGTCCTCTCAACGACTGGGCCGCCACCGGTGGACCGTGGAACGCACCATGTCCTGGCTCGCCGGCTGCCGCCGCCTCCACCGACGCTACGAACGCAAGGCCGACCACTTCCTCGCCTTCACCAGCATCGCCTGCACCCTCATCTGCTACCGCCGACTCGCCAACGGATCCAGTCGTAAGCTGTCGCCGGATCGAACACAGGCGAGAGGCAGTTCGCCGGGGGCAGGAACCGTGCCGCGCCTTCAGCTGGGCTGCCCTGGGGGGAAACCATGAACGACGACCGTACGGCGCTGCCGCGGCGCGCGACCTGGTGGTGCCGGGTGACAGGGACGGCGGCGCTGGCGGCGGGGGCACTCACCACCCTCGGTCTGCTCTTCCCGACGCCCGAATCGGGCGTCGGGAGCGACCTGGTGGTTCGGTACGCGGCCTTGACCGCACTCCTGACCGCCCTCTGGTGGGTCGGCACGCTTCTGGCCCCTCCGCTGATCCTTCCGCCGTTGTCGGCGGAGCCCGGCCGCGCGGCCGTACCCGCCCGGCTACCACGCCGACGCAGGGTGCGGGCGACGCTCGTGCCCGGTCTGATGCTGTCCGCCCTCCCACTCGTCGTGGCCCGCACGATAGGCGCCCACGCCGGCCCGCTGGCACCTGCCATGAACTTGATCACCGTCGTCGCCGGGTTCGTGTCTCTGTACCTGCTGCGCCTGTGGGTGGTCAGCCTGTTCGCCGGTGGCGGCCCTCACGCGGGCCCGTCCGAGCTGCGCCGGGATGCCGCCGCCGGTACGGTTGCGGCCCGCCGCGTCCGGGTGGGCAAGGCACAGTGGGACGGCGAGGGCACCGTGACCTGGCTGGCGCGTCGGCTGTCGCTCACGGCCGACGACCGGACCTTCGCGCTGCGGACCGCGGACGAGAAGAACACGGCGTTCCGCTGGCTTGATCTGGAACCAGGCATAGCCCTTGAGGGCCGGGAGGGCTGGCTCTGCTGGGCCGCGGCCGGCGGGTCTTGGGGCGATCCGACGGAGGCGATGGGCGCGGCCTTGGTCACGGACGACGGGTACGTCGTCTGGGGAGTGACGGATCGCCACGCCGCGGAGTCGGCGTACGCACCGGAGCATGCGCAACCCACCGCAGCCCGCCGCGTCCGCCTGGCCCCGCGCACCTCCCAGTACCGCCCCGCCGCGTACCTTTCCGCGCTGGCCATGGCCGCGGTGACGCTGCTCGCTCTCCTCGTGGCCGAACGCGGACCGGGACCCGACGCGTTGGCATGGATCCTGGCCCTGATAGCCGCGTACACGGGCGTGCGCGGCATCTACCGTTTCACCGAGGACTTCGACGCGGCCCCGGGTCCCGGCTGGGTGCGATCGGCGTCCGCTAGGGCCCGGCACGCACGCCAGGACCCGTAGGCCGCGATCTCCCGGTGGGGCGCTACAACCATTCACGCCTCTTGAAGATGACGTACAAGCTCAGGCGGGAATCGGCTGGAGATGACTCGCGCCCTGCCCGGCGAGGGCGTGCGGCGGCGCTTCCGCGAGAGAAGCAGACGTGCAACGAACCCACCATGACCAGCAGCCTACCCAGCCACTTGAGATGGCTTCTAAGCATGATGTGTTCCTGGCCCGGCCGCGGGGCTGGCGCAACCAGGTGTGGGAGACCGACCATATGCAGGCCCCGGTGCTGGTCGACGTCGAGGGCAAGGCCCGCAGGCCATGGATCACCTGGTTCACCGACTGCTCGACGAACACGATCACCGGCGTTGCGGTCACGCTGGGAGACCCGTCGCGGGAGTCGGTGCTGGCCGCGCTGCGCTCCGCGGTGCTGCGTGAGGATCCCTACGGCCCGTTCGGCGGCGTGCCTGAGAAGGTAAGGGTGGGCCGCGGCAAGGACTTCCTGTCCCGGACGGTGACCGCAGCGTTCGATCTCCTGGACGTGACGGTGGAGGACCTGCCCGCCTACACCCCTCACCTCAAGGGCACCGTGGAGGGCCTGAACCGTGCGGTGGAGAGCATGTTCCTGGCCGCCCTGCCCGGCTACGCCCGCCAGCCGCGCCCCGGTAAACGGGCTTCTCGTCCGAAGGACGAAGTGCTGCTGGACTTCGAGGACTTCACCGCCCAGCTTCTGGCCTGGACGCTCTGGTGGAACACCGAGCACCGCCCGGCACCGTTGCGGGGCAAGACTCCGCTTGAGGCGTGGCAGGACGATCCCACCCCGCTGCGGGACGTGCCGGCCGCGGATCTGTGGACGTTCACCCTGGAGGACGCCGGCACCCGCACGCTGACCACCCGCGGCATCCGCTTCAGGAACGCGACTACGTGGGGCCGTGGATGACCGGCCAGGCCGGGATCCAGGTCCGCATCCGCTTCATGCCCCACCACGACCACCGCATCGAGGTCGGTCCTGCCCGACTCGGCGGTGTGGACGATCAAGTCGCCACCGAGCACCGGGAGGCCCGCGTAGGTGCGCTCGTAGCGGGTGTGGAGGGTGCCGTCGACGTCCTTGACGACGTCCTTGACGACCAGCTTCTCCTCAGCGCCGAGGCCTATGTGCTGCGCGGTCTCGGCGGCGCCGACCTGAGCTTTCTGCAGCAGGCTGGTGCGAACCGCAGTGGACAGTGTGGTCGGGGCGGCCGCCTGGGAGCCGGCGGTGGGTCCGGCCGGGGCAGCGCCGGCATCGGTGGTCAAACCGGTGGTGAGCAGGGCCCCGGTGGCGACAGCGGTGGCGACGGCCAAAGAGGCTCACGCGATCAGGCCCGGCGCGACCGAGGTCCTGCCTTCGGGTCACGGGCCGCTCGGACAGCCGGCCGGAAAAATCTGGACGGATGGGATACGAGCCAAGGCAGGTAACGCCGGACAACGTCCGCGCAGAGCAGGTGGCGTCGCGCAACGTCTGCGGGAACAGGACGTGGTCGTCGGTGACCGCGGGTGAACTGCTCCCGCTTGTGCGCGGAGTCCGGTTGCTCCCGGTGGGCACTGGTGATCGCCGGGCCTGCCTCGTAGGAGGCGTCCGCGCACAAGCCCTCGGGGCGGCGCGGCAGGAGCCTGCCGAGCCGCCCCGAGGGGGCGTGCGGATCAGATGTGAGGGCCGCAGCCCGGGTGCTCCCGCTGGGTCATGCGGTGGACAGCGTCACATCGTCGATGACGAAACTCGTCTGGTCCGTGTTGTCCTCTGTGGCCGAGAACTGGAGTGCGCCGGTGCGTCCCGCGAAGGAGGAGACGTCCAGGGTCTTTGCCACGTAGTTGGGTCCGGCGTCGACGTTGCTGTACGTGGCCAGTGTCGTGCCGCCCAGCGAAACGGTCATCCGGTCGTACGCGCGGTTCTCCGGCTCGGCGGTGTCGATGCGCAGGTACAGGGTCAGCGTCGCCTTGCAACCGGCGGGCACGGTGATGTTCTGTGCGATGCGCTCGGTGCGCGCGGAGCCGTAGCCGGCGAGCCAGGCCACCCGGGTCCCGGTGTGGGCGGCCTTCTCGGGAAACTGGTCGATCGTGTGCAGGTCGCCGGTCCAGGGAGAGCGGCCGTCCTCGAAGCCCGGGTTGCCCACCAGCTGTGATGAGGGGCAGCCGGCGGTCGAGCCGACGGTCCAGGTGAAGGTTGCCGACCCGGTGTGGCCGCTGGGGTCCTTGGCGGTCACGGTGGTGGTGGAGCTGCCTGCCGTGGTGGGGGTGCCGGTGATCAGGCCCGTGGCGGCGTTGATCGACAGTCCCGCGGGCAGACCGCTCGCGGTGTAGGTCAGCGGGTCGTTCTGCGGGTCGGAAGCCTTGATCTGCAACGAGACCGCAGTGCCGGTCCTGATGTTCTGCGGGCCCGGGTCGGTCACGACGGGGTTGTCACCGGGCGGGTTCACCCCGCCGCCTACGTAGAGCAGGCGGTTGGGTGAACCGGAACCGATGTTGGTCAGTACGTTCTTGGTGGAGTTGGTGACGATGAGGTCCTTGGCCTGTGCCATCGTGAGCCGGGGGTTGCTTTCCAGGGCCAGCGCGAGGGTGCCCGCGGCGAGCGGTGCTGCGAAGGAGGTGCCGTTCCATCCGGTGAGGATGTGGGTGTCGCTGTCCTTGCCCGCGCCGGTCACATTCGCTCCTGGGGCGAAGGCCGTCGTGCATGATCCGTAGCTGGAGGGGTTGTTGCCGGTGTTGCGGGAGTCGGTCCGTGTCGAGGCGCCCATGGTGATGGCCCGCGGTTCCTTCGGTGAGTTCTTGCAGTCGCCCTTGCCGAAATTGCCGGTGATAAGGACCAGCAGCAGGCCGCTGTCGATCATGGACTTGGCTGCGTCGTCCATCGCCTGGTCGGCCGTGCCGTTGTTGCTCTGGATGCTCATGTTGACCACGGCGGGCTTGACCGCGTTCCTCGTCGTCCAGTCCATCCCGTCGACGATCTGCTCGGTGGTCGCCGAGTTGTTGCAGTCGAGGATGCGCACGGCCTTGATGCTGGCCTTCTTGGCGACGCCGTAGGTCTTGCCCGCGATGTGGCTGGCGACGAACGTGCCGTGGTTGGCGCAGTCCTTGGAGCCGTTGCCGTCGTTGATCGAGGTGTAGACGCCGGTGGCGCGCCCCTCGAACTCCTGGTGGGTGGCGCGTACGCCGGAGTCGAGTACGTAGACGTTGGTCCCGGAGCCGTCGTCCGGTGGTGTGTAGGTGGAGTCGAGCGGCAGGGCCCGCTGGTCGATGCGGTCCAGGTGCCAGGGGGCGTTGTCCTGTGCGGGCAGGGCCGCGGCCCTGTTTGCGCCGTTCGTCTGCTGGTGGACGCGGACCGTCTGCACATAGGCGACCCGCGGGTCCTGTCGGAGCGCCTCGACCGCCGTCACGGGCAGGTCGGCGGAGAAGCCACGCAGCGCGGCGGTGTACTGGCGCCGCACCTGGCCGCCCCGCTCGCGGGCGAGGGCCAGCGGTTCCGTCAGTGCTTCGGAGACCGCGGCCGGTCCGCCTCGACCGGGCTCCTTGAGCGCCACGATGTACCGGCCGGGGACCTCGTCCGCCACGGGGGATGTGAGCAGTGGCGCGAGCGGGCGAGGGGGCGGGGGATCGGCGGAGGCGGCCATCGGGGCGGCCATACCTACCGCCAGGGCGAGGGCCAGCACGCTGGCCACGCGCCTGGAACGGGAACTGCGCTGGGGCATCTTCTGCTCCGATCCGACGAAGTGTGGGGTGGCCCAGAAAGTAGTCGCGAAAATCGCCCACGTGATCGGCTCGTGCTCCCGCCCGACAAAACTGTGGCCGTGCGTCAAAACTGTGGCGGACTCGGTGGCGGCGGCGGCAGGCTGAGGCACGTCGGGGAACTCGGCTGGGAGCGTGTGGCCCGGACCCGCCGTACGCACGACTCGGCACACCGTACGAAGTGGCTGTCAACTTGGGTACCCGAACGCAGGAACGGCCTCAGGTCCACTCCCACCGCACCCCGACGACCCCCGGCGGGACGTCGGGGGTGTAGACGTGGGTGACCCGGTTGCGGTGGCAGGGGAGGGCGTGCTCGCCGGTCGGCTCGTCGCCCCACCGGTTCGCGCGGAACGACCTCAGACGCACCGGTACGGCGTCGGGGTGGAACTCCACCCGCAGCAGGTAGCCGGGGCACGGTGACCGGAACGCCTTGTAGTAGTGGTCGCTTATCCCCGGACGGGCGCGAGCGGTGGGGAAGTGCTGGTCGAACGCGATGAGGTGGACGTCGCCGCGGTCGAGCCGGTGGTCGAAGAGAAGCTCGGCGACCAGAAAGCCCGATGCCTCGTCGACCCGGGTGCGCCCCAGACGGCAACCATCGGCGGGACGCACCTCGGGGTGGCTGCCGTCGTCGGCGCGGTGGTACACCACGCACCCATCCACGCCGTCGACCAGCGCCGACACCAGGTTGCGGACCTCGATCCGGCGCACCACACCGGCGCTGTCCAGCGTCACGCGGTCCTCGACGGTCCGGTACGCGCAGCGGTCCGGGTCGGGGAACCCGCCGGTGGCCATCATGCGGGTGAGGCGGGCGTGGTCGTCGAATATGGCGTCGTACGAGACTGCTCCGGGGACGTGGCCCAGCCATCTCCCGCGTGGCCGGCGGGGCCCGAGCAGCTGGATCAGCCCGTCCTGGGGAAGGCCGAGGATCTGTTCCATGGCCCGCAGGGCGTGGACGGACTCGGCCCGTTCGGGGCGGCTGCGGCCGGTCTGCCAGTTACTCAGACTGGACGCGCTGATGTGGATGCCTCTGGCAGCCAACCGGTGGGCCAGGCGCTCCAGGCTGAGCCCGCTCGTGCGCACCGCCGCTCTGAGCGCGAGGTCGAACGGGCCCGTCCGCAGGGCGCGGGCCACGGCACGGTCGGCCGAGGCCGGATGGTCCACGGGCGTCACGGTTGCCTCCTCAAGGCTGCTCTGGTTCTGCCGCGGTCCGCTCATCGGCCGGGCGCACGGGACGGTGCGATCCCCGGTGCCACACCCCGGCAGCGTTCTCAGCGGCGTCGTCCGGGGGTGGTCCGCTTCCGAGCAGGTGCCTCAGTCCCATTCCCAGTCGATGCCCAGCACACCGGTGGTGACCTCGGTCTCGACCAGGTGTACCGAGCGGTGCTGCCCCCCGGGGGTCAGGTCGTGCCGGTCGCAGAGCGGTGATCTCGCCGTCAGCCGGGCGAACCGGCGGCAGCGTACCGGCATCGCGTCGGCTGCGAAGCGCACGTGCAGGGCGTACTGGCCGCCCGCGAAGCCGAATCCGCGCATGTACTCGGTGGATTCGCCCCCGGTGCCGTCCTTGATCCGGTAACGGAAGATGTGCGTGTCCCCCAGGCCCAGCCGTACGTCGAACAACAGCTCGGCAACCACCACACCGGTGACGCGGTCCCAGCGAACCCGTCCTCGGCGGCAGTCTTCCAGCGCGTGGACCTCGACGCGTTCCGGCTCGCATCCCTGCTCCCCCTGGTGGATCGCCACATAGCGGTCCACGCCGTCCCGGTGGGCGCGCACCACGTGGTGGGACTCGCGGCCGCTCAGCTCCCGGCGCGATCCGATGCGCACGTTCTCGTGGTGGCTGATGGTGTGCAGCCCGCCGTCCAGCGGCGCGTCAAGCTCCTTGAGCAGGCGTTCCACGGATTCCGGCGCGCCGACGATCGAACGGTAGGGGCGGGCGGCGGGCCGCTCGTCCGCGGCGGCGTCGGCAGGACGGACGAGCAGCCGGCTCAGCGACTCCCGCGGCAGCTGGAGGATCTCCTCCAGCAGATGTACGGCTCTCAGCGACTCGGCACGCCGGGGGCGGCGAGCACCCTGCTGCCAGTAGCTCAGGCTGGTCACCCCGATCCTGACCCCGCGGCCGGCCAGATGGTGTTGCACACGCTGGAGCGACATCCCGCGGGCCGCCAGGGCCGCCCGCAGCGCTGCGTGAAACGGGCCGGTGCGCAGGGTCTCTTCGAGGTGCGCGATGGAGGCGTCGATATGTCCGGTATGTGTCACGAGTGGTCCTTCAGGTGAACATTCACAAAGACCGGCGATTATGCCGCTTGCCGTCGGTGAACTGGGCACTGATCAGCCAGGCCGGGCATTCACTTTCGAGGATCGACTGTTCACTACGGCACGGTCTGACGATATTAGACAGCGTTGACCTGCCCAGGACAACGGGTGAAGCTCTACCGCAGCGTCCGGACGTGCCCTCATCTCCTCCACCCCCTCAGGCAGGAACACGATGCGCTTCCTCAGCAGCTCGACCAACCCCATGCGCAGCAGCTGTCCGCACTCACCCTGGTCACTGCGGCACTACTGGCGATGCCCGCCACCACCGCCACGGCCCAGTCGACCGCCCCGTCCGGTGCCGCCGCCGCGAAGCAGCTCGACATCGCGATGCAGGCCCAGCAGAAGGACAACTGGTGTTGGGCCGCCAGTGGCAACACCATCGCCACCTTCTACGGGCGCACCTACAGCCAGAACACCTTCTGCAACGCGGCCTTCAACCGGTCCGTGAGCACCACGTGCCCCAACAATCAAGCCACCCTGGGCAACGTCCAGACTGCCTTCAAATGGGCGGGCATCAGCGCCGGCTCGTACGTCTCCTCCCCGCTGAACTACCCGACGGTGCAGCAGGAGATCAACGCCAACCGGCCCGTCGAAACCCGGATCGGCTGGGACAGCGGCGGCGGGCACATGCACGTCATCTACGGCTTCGACACCGCGAGCAGCCTCGTCTACTGGGGCGACCCCTGGCCCTCCAGCGACCGCTACAACTGGGCCTCTCACTCCTGGTACCTCAACAACAACTCCTTCGACTGGACCCACTCGCTCTACCGGATCGGTGCGTGACCACGATGACCAGAGCCAGTAACCGCCTGCTGACCGCCTCCCTCGCGGGTACCGGCGCCGCACTTATCCTCGGCCTGGCCGGAGCCCCCCAGGCGCAGGCGGACGGGCGGCCCGCGGCACCGTCCGCGACCGATGTCGCCGCCGCCCGGCAGGAGGCGCGCTCGCCGGAGTCCCGTGACACGCTCTCCCGGTTCTTCGCCCGGGACGGCCAAGTCACCCGGTCCGCAGCCGACCCCGAGATATCCGGGAACACCGTCCCGGTCTACTACCTCTCCCCGCAATTCGTCGCGGGGCAGAAGGACGCCCCGATCGGACGGCTCCAGTTCCTGGCCAGCGAAGCCGTCTCATCCGACGGCCAGAAGGCGTCGCTGTGGACCGCCCCGCAGGCCGGCGACTGGCAGGTCGTGAACATCGCCACCGGCAACGACGAGACCCGCTACGCGGTGCTCGGCGAGCGCAGGCTTCCCGGCGGCACCGTCTTCCGCGAGCCCCAGATCGACGCCTGGTATGTACAGGGCGGTGAGCGCGTGCTGCCGCTGAACAACCAGGCACGAAAGGCCATCGGCAAGCAGGGCACCACCCTCGACGCCTACCGCGAACGCGTCCACGGGGCCTACGGCGACAAGCTGCCCGGCTCCGTGTACGACAAGGCGGGCCAAGCCGGTGGCTTCGACGACAAGGGTGCCCGAACGACAGCCGGAGACGCCGTCGAGGCACCCACCCCCGTGGCCCAGGCATCCGCCGAAGACACCGGCCCCGCCCTCACCACCACCTCCGCACTGGCCGGCGCGGGAACACTCGGCGCGCTCGGCGCGCTCGGCCTGGGCGGCGCCAGGCTGCGGCGCACCCGCCGCGCCACGCGATAGCCGAACGGTCTTCGTCGCATCCGCGACGAGCAGAACCGGGGGGGGGGGCCCCCCCCCCCCCCACAAAGGGTGAGGGGGGCCGCCCCCGGGGAGTATTTA
>NZ_JBEXWB010000227.1:0-10610 GCF_040629645.1 Streptomyces sp. NPDC005899
GATGGGCCCTACCGGGTTACTGACCTTAGCCAAACTCCGAATGCCGGT
Organism: Streptomyces sp. NPDC005899; assembly: GCF_040629645.1. Taxonomy (NCBI): domain Bacteria; kingdom Bacillati; phylum Actinomycetota; class Actinomycetes; order Kitasatosporales; family Streptomycetaceae; genus Streptomyces; species Streptomyces sp. NPDC005899. The sequence goes on from NZ_JBEXWB010000227.1 coordinate 49, forward strand.
AAGTGAGAGCGCGGCAGTGAGACTTCCGGCGCGCTCCTGAGGGGTGCGATCGCGAAGAGCGGGGGCGGACCGCCTACGCGGGTGGTGCGGCGAGCTCCGCCCAGACGGTCTTGCCCGGCGTGTCCGGCGTCCGCGTGACGCCCCAGTCCAGGCACAGCCGCTGCACGATGAACATGCCGTGCCCACCCGGGCGCCCGGCCCGGTGCGGGGTGCGCGGGGCCGGCTGGCCGGCGCCCCGGTCGACGACCTCGACACGGAGGGCCTTGGCGGAGTGGGCGATGCGCAGCTCTTCGGGGCCGCCCGCGTGCAGGCAGGCGTTCGTCACGAGCTCGGAGACGACCAGCAGGACGTCCTCGGCGGCCGCCCGCCGGTCGGCGCCTTCCGCGGGGAGCCATCCCCAGTCGTACAACGCCTGCCGGGCGAAATCCCGGGCCGTCGGCACGATACCGCTGGCCTGCCCCAGCGAGAGCGAGCGCCACTGCCGGTCGGCCGGGACGGCAGAGGCAGCGCCCGTGCCGTCCGGCTCGCGGCCGAGGCCGCCCGGCGGATGCTGCCGGGTGGTGCTCATCAGCGCTTCACCTCACCGATTCACCGTGTTGCCATCGAACAGATACTGGTCAGTTACAGAGTGTGCGGGATTCAGGACCCCGCTGGGATCTCTCCTGCCCGGTCACCGGGGGACGACACCCACTTCGGCTATGCCGAGAGCGTGACGCGGCGGATCACCGGGCGCGGGGGAACACCGCGGTCAGGCGTTCAGGGCCTCTTCGAGCGAGGCGTGGACGGTGAAGACCGCCTCAGCCCCCGTGATCTCGAAGACGCGAGCCACGACGGGCTGCATTCCGGCCAGGTGGACCCCGCCGCCGCCCTCCTCGGCCTTGAGGCGAGCGCCGAGCAGCACGTTGAGCCCGGTGGAGTCGCAGAACTCCAGGCGCGAGCAGTCGACCACGAGGCGCACGCGCCCCTGCTCGACCGCGTTCTCCAGAGGCTCCCGCAGCAGATCGGCCGTGTGGTGATCGAGCTCACCCACCGGCGTCACGACTTCGCTCAGCCCCTCGGTCCGGACCTCGACCTGTAGCCGACCCCGGTTCGCACTGCCGACCGTCCCGCGGTCCATGCCCGATCCTCTTCGCCGTCCGTTCATCGCCCGCGCAGTGTGCCGCGGCTGTCTCCGTGGCTTGCGCCGACGTCGGGGAAACATTACGCGTTTCCCTCGCCACACGGTAGTCGGAGAACTCAACAAACCGGACATATATGAGCAATTGGTGCTTGTAACTCGTGGCTGGAACCGGGTAAGGGTAGTAGCGACAACTCACCCGGCATGCGATCGGCCTCGGAGGCGCCGCTTCACCGCAGGAACACGTATGGGCATCGGCAGCCATATGCCGAGAACGATGGAGGAGACCCATGTCACCCCGGCTCGACGTATCGCGTACCCACATCGCGACGTCGGCATGTCCCCAGGGACCGACCGATTCAGACCTCCCCGCCGCGAGCGCCGTACCCGGCCCGCGCGCGGGCGGCGCCCCCACCGGAGCCACCGCCGGCCGCGACGGCCACGACGGCCTCCCGGACGAGGGCCTCGACGGCCTACCCGAGATCCCGCCCTACGCCGAAATCGGCGCCGTCGACGCCAGGGCGCTTTCCAAGACGCTCTTCGCACGGCTGGAGACCCTCGACGAGGGCACCCACGAGTACGCGTACGTGCGCAACACACTCGTCGAACTCAACCTCGCGCTGGTCAGGTTCGCCGCCTCCCGGTTCCGCACCCGCAGCGAACCCATGGAGGACATCGTCCAGGTCGGCACCATCGGCCTGATCAAGGCGATCGACCGCTTCCAGCTCAGCCGGGGCGTCGAGTTCCCCACCTTCGCGATGCCCACCATCATCGGCGAGATCAAGCGCTTCTTCCGCGACACCAGTTGGTCCGTGCGCGTACCGCGCCGGCTGCAGGAGCTGCGCCTGGACCTCGCGAAGGCCGGCGACGAGCTGGCGCAGCGGCTGGACCGCGCGCCCACCGTGGAGGAACTGGCCCAGCGCCTCGGCATCAGCGACGACGAGGTCGTGGAGGGCATGGCCGCGAGCAACGCCTACACGGCGAGCTCGCTCGACGCCACGTCCGAGACCGGTGACAGCGAGGGCGCGCTCGCGGACCGCATGGGGTACGAGGACCACGGCCTGGAGGGCATCGAGTACATCGAGTCCCTCAAGCCGCTGATCGCCTCGCTGCCGCTGCGCGACCGCACGATCCTCTCCCTGCGGTTCGTCGACAACATGACGCAGTCGGAGATCGGCGAGGAGCTCGGCATCTCGCAGATGCACGTGTCCCGGCTGCTCTCGCGGACGCTCGTCAAGCTCAGGAAGGGCCTGACGGTCGAGGAGTGATCCCGGGCCCGGCACAGCCGGGCACGTCGTCGCGGAAGGACCCGACCCGGCAACGGGCGGGTCCTTCCGTGCGGCTGCGGGCCTTCCGGCCCGGCTGACGGATCGCCACCGTCCGGCCCTCGGCGGGTACCAGCGCACCGCGACGCACCGGGGGCGGGCCGCCGCCATGCCTCCGGCCGACGGCGCCGTGGCACCGCCGCCTCCCCCCGCTACCGGGACCCGCGCACCTCCTCGCCACGCCGCCACACCCTGTGGACCAGCGGGACTCCGGGCCGGTAGGCCAGGTGGACGTGGCTGGGCGCGTCGAGGAGTACGAGATCGGCGAGGGCGCCCGGCGCGATGCGGCCGACGTCGCTGCGGCGCAGGGCCGCGGCACCACCCGCGGTGGCCGACCAGACGGCTTCGTCGGGGGTCATGCCCATGTCCCGCACCGCGAGGGCGACACAGAAGGGCATGGAGGAGGTGAAGGAGGACCCCGGGTTGCAGTCCGTGGACAGGGCCACGGTGGCGCCCGCGTCCAGGAGGCGCCGGGCGTCCGGCCACCGCGCCCGGGTGGAGAACTCCGCGCCGGGCAGCAGGGTGGCGACCGTACCGCCCTGGCCGAGCGCGTCCACGTCGGCGTCGGTGAGGTGGGTGCAGTGGTCGGCGGACGCCGCGTCGAGCTCCACCGCGAGCTGGACCCCCGGGCCGTGCCCGAGCTGGTTGGCGTGGACGCGGGGGTGCAGGCCCCTGGCCAGACCGGCGGTCAGGACCGCGCGCGCCTGGTCCCCGTCGAAGGCGCCCCGCTCGCAGAAGACGTCGATCCACCGGGCGTACGGGGCGCAGGCGTCCAGCATCGGCCCCGTCACCAGGTCGACGTAAGCGGCCGGGTCGTCGGCGTGGTCGGCGGGGACGACGTGGGCACCGAGATAGGTCACCTCGTCCGTGTGACCGGCGGCGACGCGAAGGGAGCGGGCCTCGTCCTCGACGGTGAGCCCGTAGCCGGACTTCGTCTCCAGGGTGGTCGTGCCCTGCCGCAGCGCCTCGGCGACGTAGCGGGCGACGTTGGCGGAGAGTTCCGCGTCGGAGGCCGCGCGGGTGGCGGACACGGTCGTGCGGATGCCGCCCGCGGAGTACGGCCGGCCGGACATGCGCGCGTTGAACTCGTCGGTGCGGTCACCCGCGAAGACCAGGTGGGAGTGCGAGTCCACGAAGCCGGGGATCATGGCCCGGCCGCCCGCGTCGACGGCGTTGTCGGTGGCGGGTGCTTTGCTGGACGGACCGGTCCAGACGACGCGGTCGCCCTCGATGACGACGGCCGCGTCGCGGATCAGGCCCAGGGGGGTTCCGTCGTCGAGGGAGGGGTCGTTGGTGACCAGTGCGGCGATGTGGGTGACGGCGGTCGTCGTCATCTGGGCGCGCCTTTCGTCGTGGGTACCGGCCGCGCGCCGGGCCCCCCGGCGCGCGGGCCGGGCCGGGGGTGCGGGGCGGGTCAGGAGTGGGGGGCGGGTCAGGAGTGCAGGGCCGCGACGGCCGTCGCCAGCGCGCGCGGTACGTCCTCGACGAGTGTGTGGTGGCCGTCCCGGACGATGTGCCTGCCCGCCACGACCGTGTGCCGCACGTCCGCGGCGGAGGCGGCGAATACGGCCGCTTCGGCTGCGAGCCGGGGCGGCGGCCCCGCTGTTCTGACGGAGTCCAGCGCGACGGTCGTGAGGTCGGCCGGCGCACCGGGCTCCAGGGTGCCCGCGTCGGGGCGGCCGAGGGCCGCGTGCCCGTCGGCGGACGCCGCCCTGAGCAGGGCGGCCGCGGTCCAGTGCCCCCTGACGTGGGTACGGAGCCGTTCGTCGAGCTCCATCGCCCGGGCCTCCTCGAAGAGGTCGATCACCGCGTGGCTGTCGCTGCCCAGCGAGAGCGGGGAGCCCGCGCGCTGGAGGGCCGCGGCGGGACCGATGCCGTCGGCCAGGTCCCGCTCGGTGGTGGGGCACATGCAGGTGCCGGTCCGGGAGGATCCCAGGAGCTCGATGTCCTCGGCCGTCAGATGCGTGTTGTGGATGCCCGTGGTGCGGGGGCCGAGGACGCCGTGGTCCGCGAGGAGCCGGGTGGGGGTGCACCCGTGCGCCGCGAGACAGGCGTCGTTCTCGGCCCTCTGCTCGGACAGGTGCACGTGCAGCGGTGCCTCCCGCTCCCGCGCCCACCGGGCGACGGTGGCGAGTTCGCCGGCCGGGACGGCGCGGACGGAGTGGATGGCGGCGCCGATCACCGTCCGATCGTCCTCGGCCTCGAGGAGGGAGGCGCGCTCGGCCCAGGCGTCGGCGGTGGTGTCGGAGAAACGGAGCTGGTGGCGGTCGGGCTCCCGCCCGAAGCCCGCCGAGAGATAGGCGGTGTCGAGCAGCGTGATGCGGATGCCCGCGGCGGCCGCCGCGGCGACGAGTGCCTCCCCCATCGCGTTCGGATTGTCGTACGGCGTGCCGCCCGGCGCGTGGTGCAGGTAGTGGAACTCACCGACGGCGGTGATCCCGGCCAGCGCCATCTCGGCGTACGTCGCCCGGGCCAGGTCGTAGTAGGTGTCCGGGGTGAGCCGGGAGGCCGCCCGGTACATCACGTCGCGCCACGTCCAGAAGGTGCCCGAGCCCACCTGGACGGTGGAGCGCAGGGCCCGGTGGAAGGCGTGCGAGTGGGTGTTGGCCAGCCCGGGGAGCGTCAGGCCGCGCAGGGCGACCGCCCCGGACGGCGGCGTCTCGGCGCCGGTGCGCACGCCCGCGACGCGCCCTCCGGCCACGTCCAGGGCGACACCCGGTTCGACATGGGTGCCGAGCCAGGCGTGGGACATCCAGTAGGTGGCGGTGACCGGTGGGCCCGCCGGTCGGGTTGTCAGCTGCACGCGAGACCTTCCAGTACGTCGGCGAGTGCGATCACCCCGGCCACGCAGTCGTCCTCGCGGGCGTGTTCGGCCGGCGAGTGCGAGATCCCGGTGGGGTTCCGTACGAACAGCATGGCGGTCGGCACGGAGGCGGACAAAACACCCGCGTCGTGTCCCGCCCCGGTGCCGAGCACGGGCACGTCGCGTCCCGTGCCGTCCGGGCCCCGCCTCCCCAGGATCCGGCAGACCTCGTCCCGCAGGGCGTGCTGGAACTCCACGACGGGGGTGAAGGACTCCCGCACGACGTCGAGGTCGATCCCGGACCGCTCGGCGTGCTCCCGGGCGGCGCGCTCGATCCCGCCGACGACGGCGTCGAGCGTGGCCTGGTCGGCGGCCCGCGAGTCGAGCCAGCCCCGCACGAGGGACGGGATGGCGTTCACCCCGTTCGGCTCGACGGAGACCTTGCCGAAGGTCGCCAGCCCTCCGGCGAGTTCCGCCTCGCGCCGGGCGGCGAGCACGGTCTCGGCGTACGTCAGCATCGGGTCGCGGCGGTCGGCGAGCCGGGTGGTGCCCGCGTGGTTGGCCTCGCCCCGGAAGTCGAACCGCCAACGGCCGTGCGGCCAGATGGCCGAGGCGACGCCGACCGGGTGCCCGTCGGCGTCCAGGGCGCGCCCCTGTTCCACGTGGAGCTCGACGAAGGCGCCGATCCGCGCGAGCCGTCCGGGATCGGGGCCGATGGCGTCCGGGTCGTACCCGGCCTTCTCCATGGCCCGGGGCAGCGGGATCCCTTCCCCGTCCCGGAGCTGGTGCGCCTTCTCCACCGTCAGCTGCCCGGCGGCGAGCCGGGAGCCGACGCAGGCGAGCCCGAAGCGGGCCCCCTCCTCGTCACCGAAGTTGGTGATGGCGAACGGCTTCACGAAATCCGCTCCCCTGCGGCGGAGTTCGTCGAAGGCGGCGAAGGAGGAGACGACGCCGAGGGGCCCGTCGAAGGCGCCCCCGTCCGGCACGGAGTCCAGGTGCGAGCCGGTGACGACGGCGTCCCCGGCGAGCGGGTCCCCGTACCAGGCCCACTGGTTGCCGTTGCGGTCGGTCTCGTGGACGAGGCCCCGGGACTCCGCCTGGGCCTTGAACCACTCACGGCAGTCCAGGTCCGCGCCGGTCCAGGCGTGCCGCCGGTAGCCGCCGCTGCCGGCGTGCAGCCCGATGGGTGCGAGGCCGCGCCACATGGCGTCGAACGACTGCGGCTGCGACGAGGCCCCCCGCACTGCGCTGTCGGCGGTCGGGGTCACCGGCCGTCGCCCTCCGCCATGGGGACCCGCACGCCCTTGTCCGAGGCGACGGACTCCGCGATGTCGTAGCCGGCGTCGACGTGCCGGATGACGCCCATGCCCGGGTCGTTGGTCAGGACCCTGCGGATCTTCTCGCCGGCCAGCTTCGTACCGTCGGCGACGGTGACCTGCCCGGCGTGGATGGAGCGTCCCATGCCGACCCCGCCGCCGTGGTGCAGGGAGACCCAGGACGCGCCCGAGGCCACGTTGACCATGGCGTTCAGCAGCGGCCAGTCCGCGATCGCGTCGGAGCCGTCGAGCATGGCCTCGGTCTCGCGGTAGGGCGAGGCGACCGATCCGCAGTCCAGGTGGTCACGTCCGATGGCCAGGGGCGCGGCGAGCTCCCCGCTCGCCACCATGTCGTTGAACCGCTCCCCCGCCCGGTCGCGTTCTCCGTACCCGAGCCAGCAGATGCGGGCCGGCAGCCCCTGGAACTGGACCCGCTCACCGGCCATCCTGATCCAGCGGTGCAGCGACTCGTTCTCGGGGAAGAGTTCGAGCATCGCCTTGTCGGTCCTGTGGATGTCCGAGGCCTCACCCGACAGGGCCGCCCAGCGGAAGGGGCCCCTGCCCTCGCAGAAGAGCGGCCGGATGTAGGCGGGCACGAAGCCGGGAAAGTCGAAGGCCCTGGTGTACCCGGCGAGTTGGGCCTCGCCACGGATCGAGTTGCCGTAGTCGAAGACCTCCGCACCGGCGTCCATGAAGCCGACCATGGCCTCGACGTGCGCGGCCATCGACTCGCGGGCCCGCCGGGTGAAGTCGGCGGGCTTCTCGGCCGCGTACGACGCCATGTCGTCGAAGTCGACACCGGCCGGCAGGTAGGCGAGCGGGTCGTGGGCACTGGTCTGGTCGGTGACGATGTCGACGGGCGCGCCCTCGGCGAGCATGCGGGGCAGCAGTTCCGCCGCGTTGCCCAGCAGCCCGATGGAGAGCGGGCGCCTGGCGTCGCGCGCCTCGACGGCCAGCTGGAGCGCGTGCTCGAGCGAGTCGGCCCGGACGTCCAGGAAACGGTGCTCGATGCGGCGTTCGATGGCCCGCGGATCGCAGTCGATGCAGAGGGCGACACCGTCGTTCATCGTCACGGCCAGCGGCTGGGCCCCGCCCATGCCGCCGAGGCCGGCGGTGAGCGTGATGGTGCCCGCCAGCGTGCCGCCGAACCGCTTGGCGGCGACGGCGGCGAACGTCTCGTACGTGCCCTGGAGGATGCCCTGCGTACCGATGTAGATCCAGGAACCGGCGGTCATCTGCCCGTACATGGTCAGGCCGAGCGCCTCCAGCCGGCGGAACTCCTCCCAGTTGGCCCAGTCGCCGACCAGGTTGGAGTTGGCGATCAGGACACGCGGTGCCCACTCGTGGGTCTGCATCACCCCGACCGGGCGTCCGGACTGGACGAGCATCGTCTCGTCCTGCTTGAGCGTCCGCAGCGTGCGCACCATGGCGTCGAACGACCGCCAGTCGCGGGCCGCCTTGCCGGTGCCGCCGTAGACGACGAGCTTGTCGGGGTGCTCGGCGACCTCGGGGTCGAGGTTGTTCTGCAGCATGCGGAGGGCGGCTTCCTGCTGCCATCCCAGGGCGCTCAGTTCCGTACCGCGCGGTGCCCGTACGGGGCGGGGTCCTGACATGGGGGATGCCTCCTCGCGACTGCGGCCGTCAAGAACACTGTGACCGTTCTATTCACATCCTGACTTCCTGAATACTCCTAGTCAACAGGGCGGCACGCGCGCCGCCGGGCACAGGTCGAGCGCCATGGGCCGAGGGCTCGCCGGGCGCCGCGGCCCGTGGGCCGGCATCGGCTTCGTGACCGTGCTCGCCGTCGGCCTCGTCTCCATCGGGATCGAGGGCCCGGGGGACACCACGTCCTTCCTGCTGCCCTCCGTCGTCGCCTTCGCCGACGTCGCCGTACTCGTCCCGCGCCGGGACCCGGTGGACCATCCGCCCTTCCGCACCCCGACAGCCCTGCCATCCCCGGCACCCGCACCTCCACGTCCCCCGTCCTGGCAGGCCCGCCGGCCGGCCGGGAGGCGGACGTCCGCGTGAGGGCGGGGGCGCTCGGCTGATCGGCATCGCGCTCCGGGCCGACAACGGGGTGATGGTGCGGGGCCGCGAGCGGACCGGACGACGGCGGGCGGGGCGGCGCCCCACCGCGGTACGGCGAGGGTCGGACACGTGGCGGCCGGCTGTCACACGCGCACCTGCGGTCCTCTACACGAACGTCCGCATGTACCTGTGGAAAATGCCAGAACCCCCACCGGCACCGAGCACGTTGCGTAGCCTCTTCATCACAGCCGTACGCCAGGTCGGGAGGGAATCCGCGGTGCCCGGAATCGACGAGTGCCTGCTCGACGTCATGAGACTGCCCGGTGCCCGGGGTGCCGCGGTGATCGACTGGACCAGCGGTCTCGCCCTCGGCACCATCGGCGAGTCGCCCAACGGCGACCACGAGGCGACGGCCGCCGAGACGGCCGAGGTGGCGAGGATGGCGGCCGAACAGCCGGTCTTCGCCCGCGACCCCGCGGCGGATCCGTCGCACCCCCGCCCGGCCCGGCCGGGCCCGCCCGGCCCCGCGGACGCCCGGCTCCTACCCGGCCCCGCGGGCACCCGGGCCCCCGGCCTCCCGGTCGAGGACGTCATCGTCACCACCGCATCCGGTTACCACATCCTGCGTTTCGTGGAGACGTCCTTCGACAGCAGCGTCTTCCTCCACCTCTGGCTGGGCCGCGAGGAGGGCAACCTCGCCCTCGCGCGGATGCGGCTCGGCGACATAGCGGAGCGGCTGGTCCTGGCATGAGTCCGAGTCCGTCCGCCTCGGTCCCGTCCGGCACAGCCGAACCCTCCGTCCTCTCCCCCATGCTGCAGCGGCTCGCGGCGGAGCGCGCCACCGGCGCGCTGATGCGCGACCGCGGCACCCTGTACCTCGCCGACGGCCAGGTCGTCCACGCCGAGAGCCCCGAGACCCCCGGTATAGACGTCCTGCTGACCGCCGGGGGCGCCCTGCGCAGCGAGGGCTGGTGGGACGCGGTCGCACAGGCCGGCGCGGGACAGCGGGTCGGGCGCTACCTCGTGGACAGCGGCCGGGTGGCGGGCGGCGCACTGGAGCTGTGCCACCTGGGAGCCCTGTACGACGCCGCCTTCTTCGCACTGGCCCCCACTCACACCCCCGCCCGCTTCCGCTACGGGGTCTCCCACTGGATCGGCCCGGTCCACCCGGTGCCCGTGGACGCCGTGCAGCGCGAGACGCTCCGGCGCCGGGAGCTGCTGGAGCGCATCTGGCCGGACGCGCTGACGGACAGCGCCCCGCTCGTCCCGGCCGCCCACCCGGTCGACGTCCCGGTCCCGCCGCGCCAGCGCCGCGTCCTCGACCTCGTGGACGGTGTGCGCACGGCCACGGACATCGCACGGGAGCTGGGCCGCTCGGCCTTCCACATCCTGATCGACCTGCGCCGGCTGGCTGCCGCCGGGCTGGTCGGTGCGGTGCGTTCGCCCGCCGACGGGCAGGGGGCCACCGCTCCCGGCCGGATCGAGCTGCCCGAGGTCACGGCCGACCCGGACGTCGCCCTGCTGCGCCGGCTCAGAGACGCATTGGAGGCCCTGTGATACGCGCGCTCAGACAGCGTGCCGGGAGGAGACAGCTGATGGTGCCCGAGGCCGAAGCGCAGGATGTCCTCGACGAGCTCCAGCGGTTACGGGCCCGCGTTCCGCTCCTGGCGGGCGCCCTCGCCGCCAGCACCGACGGCCTCGTGGTCGCCCAGGACACCCCGGGCATCGAGGCGGAGGGCGTCGCCGCGCTGACCGCCGCCGCGCTCGGCGTGTCGATCCGGATGACCGACGCCACCGGCCGCGGGGGCTTCCGCGAGCTCCTGATCCGTGGCGAGAACGGCTACATCGCGACGTACGCCGCGGGCTCCTCCGCCGTCCTGACCCTGCTGGCCGAGGACCGCATCAACGTCGGCCGGCTGCACCTGGAGGGCCGCAGGGCCGGCGCGCGGATCGGCGGCGTGGTCGACGCGGCC
>NZ_JBEXWB010000228.1:0-10608 GCF_040629645.1 Streptomyces sp. NPDC005899
GCACCGTTCCCGACCACGTCACGCGGGACCTCCGTTCGCCGCGGGGCGGGCTGCCGGGGGCGCCGGCCCGGAGCGCCGCCGCCGCGGGCAGCTCCGTGTCGTCCGGGGTCAGCAGCTCCGCGATGTCCAGCACGTGGTACCCCCGCATCGACGGCAGGCAACTGCCCCGGACCGGGCCGATCGCTGACGCCCACTCCCGGGGGATGGCCGAAGCCCCGTGCAGGGCGCCCGCCAGCGCACCGGCCACCGCCGCCGTGGTGTCGGCGTCCCGCCCCATGTTCACGGCCGTCAGCACCGCCGTACGGAAGTCACCGCGCGCCGCCGTGAGGGCCCCGAAGGCCAGGCCCACCGCCTCCGGGGCCAGATCCGTCCACGGATACCCGCCGATCACCACCGCGGACCGCACCGCGCGCTCCGCCGTCAGCCGGTCCGGGTACGAGCGCTGCGCGGCCGTCACCGCGCGCCGCAGCGAGCGGGCCGTCCAGGAGTCCATCGGCACGACCGACAGTGCCGCGGCCACCACCGACGCCGGCCCGGCCCCCACCATGGCGGCGGCCACCCCCGCCGCGACCGCCTGCCCGCCGTAGATGCCCTCTCCCTCGTGGCTGACCCGCCCGTCCACCTCCACCAGCCGGGCCGCCTCCCTGGGCCTGCCCGCCGCGAAGACGCCGAACGGCGCCGCCCGCATCGCGAGCCCGTCACTCCACGCGTGCCGGTGCTGCGCCGAGATCGGCGCGGCGAGGCCCCGGCGCAGGTTCTCCAGCGTGCCGCGCTCGCTGAAACCCGCACCCCGGAAGGGACCCTCGTCGAGGTCGGCGATCCAGTGGTGCCAGGCCCGCTCCACGTGGGAGACCGTGAGCGCCGAACCGTGCCGGGCGAGCAGCAGCCCGGAGAAGATCGCGTACTCGGTGTCGTCCGTCCCCGCCGGGTCCTCGCTGACGAAGCCCTCGATGCGCCCCCACCGGCGGCGGATCTCGGACGGCCGCAGGTTCTCCGCCGGGGCGCCCAGCGCGTCCCCCACGGCGGGCCCCAGCAGCGCGCCCCGTGCCCGGTCGCCCGTGCTCCCCGGCCCGCCGCCCGCCGGCGGCTCCACCGGACCGCCCGCCCTCAGCTCCATAGCGTGACCCTTCGCTCGCACCGGGCGGTTCACCGCCTGCGCGATCCGTTCCCCGCGAGGGCCCGGGCGAGCCCGATCCGGCGAGAAAGCGGCCACACGGCTGACGCCTCCGGGCGGTCGGCGAACCTGTCTCCGAACCTGCCTCCGAGCCCGCCTCCGAGGCAGGTAAGTACGGCCTTCCTTGCTGGCGGGAGGCCCTTTCGGTGCGTACTTTCGAGGGTGTTGAACGGGGGCGGAACGCACAAGCCCGTCCCGGAGAAGGGGAGAGCTCTGTGGCCATCATCGAGACCGACGCCGTACTGCACGAGGCGCACCGGGACAATCACACGCACCGTGACGTGAACGGCGGCTGGCTGCGCCCCGCCGTCTTCGGCGCCATGGACGGCCTGGTCTCCAACCTCGCCCTGATGACCGGCGTCGCCGGCGGAGCCGTCTCCCACCAGACCGTCGTCATCACGGGTCTGGCGGGCCTGGCCGCCGGGGCGTTCTCCATGGCGGCCGGCGAGTACACCTCCGTCGCCTCGCAGCGCGAGCTGGTGGAGGCGGAGCTCGACGTGGAGCGGCGCGAGCTGCGCAGGCACCCCAAGGACGAGATGCGCGAGCTCGCCGCCCTGTACGAGTCCCGGGGCGTCGAGCGGGCGCTCGCGCAGGAGGTCGCGCGGCAGCTGTCGAAGGACCCCGAACAGGCACTGGAGATCCACGCCCGCGAGGAACTCGGCATCGACCCCGGTGACCTGCCCTCCCCGCTCGTCGCCGCCGTGTCGTCGTTCGGTGCCTTCGCGCTGGGCGCCCTGCTGCCCGTACTGCCGTACCTGCTCGGTGCCACCGCGCTGTGGCCCGCCGTGCTGCTCGCGCTGACCGGCCTGTTCGCCTGCGGTGCGGTGGTGGCCAGGGTGACGGCACGCGGCTGGTGGTTCAGCGGGCTGCGCCAGCTCGTGCTCGGTGGGGCCGCCGCGGCGCTCACGTACGGCCTGGGCTCCCTCTTCGGCGTGGCGGTGGGAAGCTGACGGCGTCCCCGGGTGTTCACCCGAGGAGGCGTCCGCCCCGCGGGGGCGTGCTCCCGGGTGTGACGTACGTCTTGGCGCCGGTGTCTGGGCGGATCGGCCGGTGCGGCCGTAAAATGAGACACTATGCAGTGCTACACATAAGTAGCCGTTACTCGGCGGTTTCGAATCGATGACCGCAGGGCATGAGCCGTAGACCGACAGGCAACGACGCCTCCTCTCTGCGGTCCCCTCCGGGCAGTGATCCCCACGGGTCCTTGCGATCACGAATCGCCGGCGCCGCGACTCCGCGGTGTCCGCATGTTGGAACGACCTATTCGCTTTTTGAGAAGCGTTCCATCATGTAACCTGCACGAAATTTCGCAGAGGGCCAACGTCGTCCCTCGGCACAGCACATGCCACGACGACGACGGGAGAGCCGATGCGTTCCGACGCCTGGTCGCCCATGGACGGTCGCCCCGTTCAGCAGGGGATGTACGACCCCCGTAACGAGCACGACGCCTGTGGCGTCGGGTTCGTGGCCACACTGACCGGTGTGGCCAGCCATGAGCTGGTCGAGCAGGCGCTGACCGTACTGCGCAACCTCGAACACCGCGGCGCCACCGGATCCGAGCCCGACTCGGGTGACGGCGCCGGCATCCTCCTTCAGGTCCCGGACGCCTTCCTCCGCGAAGAGGTCGCGTTCGAGCTCCCCGAGGCCGGCTCGTACGCCGTCGGCATCGCCTTCCTGCCCGCGGAGGACTCCACCGCGTCCGTCCGGCGGATCGAGAAGATCGCCGCCGAAGAGGGCCTCGACGTCCTCGGCTGGCGCCAGGTCCCGGTCACCCCGGACATCCTCGGCAACGGCGCCCGCGCCGTCATGCCGGAGTTCCGCCAGCTGATCGTCGCCGACGGCACGAGCACGGGCATCGTGCTGGACCGCAAGGCCTTCGTCCTGCGCAAGCGCGCCGAGCGGGAGGCCGGGGTGTACTTCCCCTCGCTCTCCGCACGCACGATCGTCTACAAGGGCATGCTCACGACCGGGCAGCTGGAGCCGTTCTTCCCGGACCTCTCCGACCGCCGGTTCGCCACCGCGGTCGCCCTGGTGCACTCCCGCTTCTCCACCAACACCTTCCCGAGCTGGCCGCTCGCACACCCGTACCGTTTCGTCGCGCACAACGGCGAGATCAACACGGTCAAGGGCAACCGCAACTGGATGAAGGCCCGCGAGTCCCAGCTCGCCTCCAGCCTCTTCGGCGAGGCGCAGCTCGACCGCATCTTCCCCGTCTGCACCCCGGACGCCTCCGACTCCGCCTCCTTCGACGAGGTCCTGGAGCTGCTCCACCTCGGCGGGCGCTCCCTGCCGCACTCGGTGCTGATGATGGTCCCCGAGGCGTGGGAGAACCACGCCTCCATGGACCCGGCCCGGCGCGCCTTCTACCAGTACCACTCCACGATGATGGAGCCCTGGGACGGCCCGGCCTGCGTCACCTTCACCGACGGCACCCAGGTCGGCGCGGTCCTCGACCGCAACGGCCTGCGCCCCGGCCGCTACTGGGTCACCGACGACGGCCTCGTCGTCCTCTCCTCCGAGGTCGGCGTCCTGGACATCGACCCGGCCAAGGTCGTCCGCAAGGGCCGCCTCCAGCCCGGCCGGATGTTCCTCGTGGACACCGCGGAGCACCGCATCATCGAGGACGACGAGATCAAGGCGTCCCTGGCCGCCGAGAACCCGTACCAGGAGTGGCTGGAGACCGGCGAGATCGAGCTCGAGGACCTTCCCGAGCGCGAGCACATCGTCCACACCCACGCCTCCGTCACCCGCCGCCAGCAGACCTTCGGCTACACCGAGGAAGAGCTCCGCGTCCTCGTCGCCCCGATGGCCCGCACCGCCGGCGAGCCCCTCGGCTCCATGGGCACCGACTCGCCGATCGCCGCGCTCTCCGAGCGCCCCCGGCTGCTCTTCGACTACTTCACCCAGCTGTTCGCGCAGGTCACCAACCCGCCGCTGGACGCCATCCGCGAGGAGCTCGTCACCTCGCTGCGCTCCACGCTCGGCCCCCAGGGCAACATCCTGGAGCCGACCGCCGCGACCTGCCGCAACGTCGCGCTGCCCTTCCCGGTCATCGACAACGACGAGCTGGCCAAGCTCATACACATCAACGCCGACGGCGACATGCCGGGCATGAAGGCCGCCACCCTGGCCGGCCTCTACCGGGTCGGCGGCGGCGGGGACGCCCTCGCGGCCCGCATCGAGCAGATCTGCACCGAGGTCGACGCCGCCATAGAGGACGGCGCCCGCCTCATCGTCCTGTCCGACCGGCACTCCGACGCCGAGCACGCGCCGATCCCGTCGCTGCTGCTCACCTCGTCCGTCCACCACCACCTCATCCGCACCAAGCAGCGCACCCAGGTGGGCCTGCTGGTCGAGGCCGGTGACGTCCGCGAGGTCCACCACGTCGCCCTGCTCATCGGCTACGGCGCCGCCGCCGTCAACCCCTACCTCGCGATGGAGTCCGTCGAGGACCTCGTCCGCGCCGGCACGTTCATCGAGGGGATCGAGCCCGAGCAGGCCATCCGCAACCTCATCTACGCCCTCGGCAAGGGCGTCCTGAAGGTCATGTCCAAGATGGGCATCTCGACGGTCGCCTCCTACCGGGGCGCCCAGGTCTTCGAGGCCGTCGGCCTCGACGAGGCCTTCGTCGCGCAGTACTTCAACGGCACCCCCACCAAGATCGGCGGCGCCGGACTCGACGTCGTCGCCAAGGAGGTCGCCGCCCGCCACGCCAAGGCCTACCCGGCCTCCGGCATCTCCGCCTCGCACCGCGCGCTGGACATCGGCGGCGAGTACCAGTGGCGCCGCGAGGGCGAGCCGCACCTGTTCGACCCGGAGACGGTCTTCCGCCTCCAGCACGCCACCCGCAACCGCCGGTACGACATCTTCAAGAAGTACACCGGCCGGGTCAACGAGCAGTCCGAGCGCCTCATGACGCTCCGCGGCCTGTTCGGCTTCCGGTCGGACCGCGAGCCCATCTCCGTCGACGAGGTCGAGTCCGTCTCCGACATCGTCAAGCGCTTCTCCACCGGCGCCATGTCGTACGGCTCCATCTCCCAGGAGGCGCACGAGACCCTCGCCATCGCCATGAACCAGCTGGGCGGCAAGTCCAACACCGGTGAGGGCGGCGAGGACGCCGAGCGGCTGTACGACCCGGCGCGCCGCTCGTCCATCAAGCAGGTCGCCTCCGGCCGCTTCGGTGTGACCAGCGAGTACCTGGTCAACGCGGACGACATCCAGATCAAGATGGCGCAGGGCGCCAAGCCCGGCGAGGGCGGCCAGCTGCCCGGTCACAAGGTCTACCCGTGGGTCGCCAGGACCCGGCACTCCACCCCGGGCGTCGGCCTGATCTCGCCCCCGCCGCACCACGACATCTACTCCATCGAGGACCTCGCCCAGCTGATCCACGACCTGAAGAACGCCAACCCGGCAGCCCGCATCCACGTGAAGCTGGTCTCCGAGGTCGGCGTCGGAACGGTCGCCGCGGGCGTCTCCAAGGCCCACGCGGACGTCGTCCTCATCTCCGGCCACGACGGCGGCACGGGCGCCTCCCCGCTCACCTCGCTCAAGCACGCGGGCGGCCCCTGGGAGCTCGGCCTCGCCGAGACCCAGCAGACCCTGCTGCTCAACGGTCTGCGCGACCGCATCGTCGTCCAGACCGACGGCCAGCTCAAGACCGGCCGCGACGTCGTCATCGCCGCCCTGCTGGGCGCCGAGGAGTTCGGTTTCGCGACCGCGCCCCTCGTCGTCTCCGGCTGCGTCATGATGCGCGTGTGCCACCTCGACACCTGTCCGGTCGGCATCGCCACCCAGAACCCGGTCCTGCGCGACCGGTTCTCCGGCAAGGCCGAGTACATCGTCAACTTCTTCGAGTTCATCGCCGAAGAGGTCCGCGAGATCCTCGCCGAACTCGGCTTCCGCACCATCGAGGAGGCCGTCGGCCACGCCGAGATCCTCGAGACGGACCGGGCCGTCACCCACTGGAAGGCCCAGGGCCTCGACCTCGAGCCCCTCTTCCACGTGCCCGTCCTCCCCGAGGGCGCGGTGCGCCACCGGATCGCCGAGCAGGACCACGGCCTGGCCAAGGCCCTCGACAACGAGCTGATCAAGCTCGCCGCCGACGCCCTCGGCGCCGACAGCGCCGAGGCGGCCCAGCCGGTCCGCGCCCAGATCGCGATCCGCAACATCAACCGCACCGTCGGCACCATGCTGGGCCATGAGGTCACCAAGAAGTTCGGTGGCGAGGGCCTGCCCGACGACACCATCGACATCACCTTCACGGGCTCCGCCGGCCAGTCCTTCGGGGCGTTCGTCCCGCGGGGCGTCACCCTGCGCCTGGAGGGCGACGCCAACGACTACGTCGGCAAGGGCCTCTCCGGCGGCCGTGTCGTCGTCCGCCCGGACCGGGGCGCCGACCACCTCGCCGAGTACTCGACCATCGCGGGCAACACCATCGCCTACGGGGCGACCGGCGGCGAGCTCTTCCTCCGCGGCCGGACCGGCGAGCGCTTCTGCGTCCGCAACTCCGGCGCCACGGTCGTCTCCGAAGGCGTGGGCGACCACGGCTGCGAGTACATGACCGGCGGTCACGCGGTCGTCCTCGGCGAGACCGGACGCAACTTCGCCGCGGGCATGTCGGGCGGCATCGCGTACGTCATCGACCTGGACCTCGACAACGTCAACACGGGCAACCTCGGCGCCGTCGAGACGCTCGACACCGTCGACGAGCAGTGGCTGCACGACGTCGTGCGCCGCCACCAGGAGGAGACCGGTTCCACGGTCGCCGAGAAGCTGCTCGCCGACTGGGACACCGCGGTGACCCGGTTCCGCAAGATCATCCCGTCCACCTACAAGGCAGTGCTCGCCGCCAAGGACGCCGCTGAGCTCGCCGGTCTCTCCGAGCAGGAGACCACCGAGAAGATGATGGAGGCGGCGACCAATGGCTGACCCCAAGGGCTTCCTGACCACCGGACGCGAGGTCGCCAGGACCCGCCCCGTCGACGAGCGCGTCAAGGACTGGAACGAGGTCTACGTTCCCGGTTCGCTGCTCCCGATCATCAGCAAGCAGGCCGGCCGCTGCATGGACTGCGGCATCCCGTTCTGCCACAACGGCTGTCCGCTCGGAAACCTCATCCCCGAGTGGAACGACTACGCCTACCGCGAGGACTGGTCCGCCGCGTCCGAGCGCCTGCACGCCACGAACAACTTCCCGGAGTTCACCGGGCGGCTGTGCCCCGCTCCCTGCGAGTCGGCGTGCGTGCTCGGCATCAACCAGCCGGCCGTCACCATCAAGAACGTCGAAGTCTCGATCATCGACAAGGCCTGGGAGAGCGGCGACGTCACCCCGCAGCCGCCCGAGCGCCTCTCCGGCAAGACCGTCGCCGTCATCGGCTCCGGCCCGGCCGGACTGGCCGCCGCCCAGCAGCTGACCCGGGCCGGCCACACGGTCGTCGTCTACGAGCGCGCCGACCGCATCGGCGGCCTGCTGCGCTACGGCATCCCCGAGTTCAAGATGGAGAAGTCGCACATCAACCGCCGCATCGAGCAGATGCGCGCGGAGGGCACCAAGTTCCGCACGGAGACCGAGATCGGCCGCGACATCGACGCCGCGAAGCTGCGCCGCCGCTACGACTCGGTCGTCATCGCCGCCGGGGCCACCGTCTCCCGCGACCTGCCCGTCCCGGGCCGGGAGCTGAACGGTGTGCACTTCGCGATGGAGTACCTCCCGCTCGCCAACAAGGTGCGGGAGGGCGACCTGACGGTCTCCCCGATCACCGCCGAGGGCAAGCACGTCGTCGTCATCGGCGGCGGCGACACCGGCGCCGACTGCGTCGGCACCGCGCACCGGCAGGGAGCGGCCTCCGTTACCCAGCTGGAGATCATGCCGAAGCCGGGCGAGGACCGTAACGCCAACCAGCCCTGGCCGACGTTCCCCATGCTCTACAAGGTCACCTCCGCGCACGAGGAGGGCGGCGAGCGGCTCTACTCCGTCTCGACCACCCACTTCGAGGGCGACGAGGACGGCAACGTCCAGTCGCTGCACCTGATCGAGGTGGAGTTCAAGGACGGCAAGCTGGAGCAGAAGGCGGGCACCGAGCGTGTCATCCCGGCCCAGCTCGTCACCCTGGCCATGGGCTTCACCGGCACCGACCAGGCCAACGGCCTCGTGCAGCAGTTCGGCCTCGACCTCGACGAGCGCGGTAACATCGCCCGTGACGAGGACTACGCGACCAACGTCGAAGGCGTCTACGTCGCCGGCGACGCGGGCCGTGGCCAGTCCCTCATCGTGTGGGCCATCGCCGAGGGCCGCTCCGCGGCACGCGGTGTGGACCGCTACCTCACCGGCGCCAGCGCGCTGCCGGCCCCGATCCGCCCGACGGACCGTTCACTGATGGTCTGATCACGGCACACCGACGTCCCGTACAACGGCGTACGGAACTGAACACGGCGCCCGCCTCGTCCCCGACCGGACCATGGCGGGCGCTGTGGCGTGTCCGGGGGAGCGGCGCCGGGCCGCACGCGGCCGAACGGCCCCGCCGGCCGGCCGCCTCCGGGAGGCACCACCTCCGGGGCGGGCGCGGCTCCGGCGGGAGCGCGCGGCCGTACCGGCGAAGCCCGGTGGATCGTCAGGCGGCACCCGTCAGCGAGGCCGTCCGCACCGCCACCACCAGCGCCAGGACCACGAGCAGGGCCGCGCCGCCGGCGCACTGCGCGACGGAGGTCCGCAGCCGCACCGGGGCGTAGGCGAGGGCGTAGGTCACCAGGCCACCCGTCAGCAGCCCGCCGAGGTGGCCCTGCCACGAGGTGACCGCGGCGGACACGGCCATCCACAGCAGCAGCACGGCCATGAACCGGTTGACCGGCTGCATGTCCCGGCCCAGACGCCGGCTGATGACGTAGTACGCCGCGCCCAGACCGAAGATCGCGCCCGAGGCGCCCACCGTCAGGGTGTCCGGCGCGAGCACGTACACCAGCACCGAACCGCCCAGCGTGGACAGCAGGTACAGCGCCAGGTACCGCGCCCGGCCGAGCTGCTCCTCGACGGCCCGGCCCACGTTCCAGAGCGCGAACATGTTGAAGACCAGGTGCATCACGCCGAACGACTCGTCCGGCGGCAGGTGCAGGAACCCGCCGGTGAGCAGCCGGTACCACTCGCCGCCGGCCACCCCGACCAGATCGAGACCGGCGAAGGTCTCCCCCCGGTAGTAGTACTGCGCGCCCGCCGGGTCGGTCAGCGCCGCACCGAGCATCCCGAACCGGTCCGTCACCCCGGCCACCGCCACCTGGACGACGTACGCGACGGCGTTCAGCCCCATCAGCGCGTACGTCACCACGGGCTTCGCGGCCCGCGGCACGGCCCCGCCGAACACGGAGCGGGCCCGGCGGACCGAACGCCGCCCCTCCCGCACACAGTCCACGCAGTGATGGCCGACGGCGGCCTCGCGCATGCAGTCGGGGCACATGTAGCGGTCGCAACGCGTGCAGCGCACGTACGTCTCGTACGACGGATGGCGATGGCACACGGTGGGGGCGGCCTCCATGGCCGGCTCCTTCGTTCGTGGACGGGGAGGAGGGGCCGCGGGGGCGGCGGCGATCAAGATAGCGAACACGGGGGTGGGCGGGGCAGCCGGGTGCTCTAGGCTCTGGACTCCCGAACCGCCGCGACCGGGCACGTGACAGCCCCGCCGTCCGGGCGCGGTGGACCGTCCGGCGGGCGGCACCGTCGAGCACGCACCGGATCGGAGACCCCATGGCCACCCCGCCGCCCGGAGCCCCAGGCCCGCGGGTCGCCGTCCCCCGCCGGCCGGCGGCTGCCACGGCCCAGGGCATGGTCCGGTGACCCCGCGCGTACTGCGGGCGGCCGACCGCGAGGCCACTTTCTGGCGCAACGGCGGGGGAGTCACCCGGGAGATCGCGGCCTCGGGGGCGGCGGGCGGCGCCTTCGACTGGCGCGTCAGCCTGGCCGACGTGACCGCCGACGGACCGTTCTCCTCGTTCCCGGGCATCGACCGCACCCTCACCGTCGTCGAGGGGGAGGGCATGGACCTGCTGGTCGACGGTGAGCACCACATCGTCGACGAGCCTCTGTGGCCGCACGACTTCCCCGGTGACCGGGAGACCTACGGCCACCTCCTCCACGGCCCGGTCGTCAACCTCAACGTGATGTACCGGCGGGACCGCGTGCCCGCGTCGACCGCCGTGGTGCGGGGGACCGTGCGCCTGATCCCTCCGCGGGGCGGCACGGTGGTGGCCGTCGCGCTGGAGGACGGCGCGGTACTCGAGGGCCCGGTGCCGGGGGAGACCTTCGGCGGTGGCACCTCTCTCCGGCTGCGCCGCTACGACGCCGTACTCGCCGCGGGGACGCCGGCGGGCGTCCTGCGCACGCACGGGTACGCCGCGTTGGTGACCCTGCCCGGCACGTGACACGGCTGCCCCGGGGGGTGTGAGGCGCC
>NZ_JBEXWB010000229.1:0-10594 GCF_040629645.1 Streptomyces sp. NPDC005899
CGTGCGTCAGCCGATGGCCAGCAGTACCGCGAGCAGCACGGCGCCGACGGCGGCCGGTGCGATCACCTCGTACGCCCAGCGCACGGACGCCCGCGTCGCACTGGCCCCGGGGCGGCTCCGGGCGCGCTCCGAGAGTTCGCGCAGGTCGGCCACCGTCCGGTCGGCGAAGGCGGCGCGGGCCTGGGTGTCACGGACGTCGGCGTGCACGGACGTCCGGCCGTACGGGTCGTCGTGCGCCTCGCGGGTCGCCTTCCTGGCCGCGCGCTTGCGCTCGCGCAGGGAGACGGGGACGGCCCAGAGCTGGTACTTCTTCCCGTCCTCGGTGAACAGCTCGCTCGAGTACGACGCCCGCAGGCCCGACACGGCGGTCCAGGGCAGCACGACGGTGCGGAAGGGGTTGCGGATCCGGATGCGCTCGTCGTCGGCGAAGACGGCGGGCCGCAGGGTGAACGCCACGATCAGCGGGATCACGGTGAGCAGCGCGGCCAGTGCCATCCACGGGACGTTCCCCTTGCCCTGGACCACCGCGTCGCCACCGATCCAGCCGACCAGCAGGATCAGCAGGGCGCCGGTGACCAGCCCGGCGCCCGACCGGAAGGTCCGGTCGGCGTAGGCGGGCTCGGCGGGGGGTGTGGGGCTCGTCATGGACCCGATTCTGCCTGACCGCGCGGGTGGGGCGCGGTCAGGCCTCGCGCGGCCCGTGGAAGGCGCGGAAACGGGCGGGCCCCTGTACAGGTCGCTACGCGCGTAGATATGCTCCTCTGGTGACCATGCCCACCACTGCACCCGCATTCGCCGACGCGACGGCGTCCGACAGTGCGCTGCGCCGCTTCCTGCACGGGCTCCCCGGCGTCGACGCCGTCGGCCTCGAAGCGCGCGCCGCCTCCCTCGGGACCCGATCGATCAAGACGACCGCCAAGGCGTACGCCATCGATCTCGCCATCTCGATGATCGACCTGACGACGCTGGAAGGCGCCGACACCCCGGGCAAGGTCCGGGCCCTCGCCGCCAAGGCCGTCAACCCCGACCCGACCGACCGTACGACCCCGCACACCGCCGCGGTCTGCGTCTATCCCGACATGGCGGCGACCGCCGTGGCCGCGCTCGCCGGTTCCGGGGTGAAGGTGGCCTCCGTGGCGACGGCCTTCCCCGCCGGACGGGCGGCGCTGGACGTCAAGCTCGCGGACGTGCGCGACGCGGTGGCGGCCGGGGCCGACGAGATCGACATGGTGATCGACCGCGGCGCCTTCCTCTCCGGCCGCTACCTCAAGGTCTACGAGGAGATCGTCGCGGTGAAGGCCGAATGCGGCGGCGCACGACTGAAGGTGATCTTCGAGACCGGCGAGCTGTCCACGTACGACAACATCCGGCGGGCGTCCTGGCTCGGGATGCTGGCGGGCGCCGACTTCATCAAGACGTCGACCGGCAAGGTCGCAACGAACGCGACCCCGGCGAACACGCTGCTGATGCTGGAGGCCGTGCGCGACTTCCGGGAGCAGACCGGCGTGCGCATCGGCGTGAAACCCGCGGGCGGCATCCGGACCTCGAAGGACGCGATCAAGTTCCTCGTCCTGGTGAACGAGACCGCCGGCGAGGACTGGCTGGACAGCCACTGGTTCCGCTTCGGTGCCTCCAGCCTGCTGAACGACCTGCTGATGCAGCGCCAGAAGCTCAGCACCGGCCGTTACTCCGGCCCCGATTACGTGACGGTGGACTGATCCCCATGGCATCTGCATTCGACTACGCACCGGCTCCGGAGTCCCGCTCCGTCGTCGACATCGCCTCCTCCTACGGCCTGTTCATCGACGGCGAGTTCACCGAGGCCGCCGACGGCAAGGTGTTCAAGACGGTCAGCCCGGCCACCGAGGAGGTCCTGTCCGAGGTCGCCCGGGCCGGCGCCGAGGACGTCGACCGGGCCGTGCGGGCGGCCCGCCAGGCGTTCGTGAAGTGGTCGGCGCTGCCCGGCTCCGAGCGCGCGAAGTACCTCTTCCGGATCGCCCGCATCATCCAGGAGCGCTCGCGTGAGCTGGCCGTCCTGGAGACCCTGGACAACGGGAAGCCCATCCGGGAGACGCGTGACGCGGACCTCCCGCTGGTGGCCGCGCACTTCTTCTACTACGCGGGCTGGGCCGACAAGCTCGAGCACGCCGGGTACGGCGCGAACCCCCGCCCGCTGGGCGTGGCCGGCCAGGTCATCCCGTGGAACTTCCCGCTGCTGATGCTGGCCTGGAAGATCGCCCCGGCGCTCGCCACCGGCAACACCGTGGTGCTCAAGCCGGCGGAGACCACTCCGCTGTCGGCCCTGTTCTTCGCGGACATCTGCCGCCAGGCGGGCCTGCCCAAGGGCGTCGTCAACATCCTGACGGGGTACGGCGACGCGGGCCAGGCGCTCGTCGAGCACCCCGGTGTCGACAAGGTCGCCTTCACCGGCTCGACGGCGGTCGGCAAGGCCATCGCCCGGCAGATCGCGGGCACGGACAAGCGTGCCACGCTCGAACTGGGCGGCAAGGGCGCCAACATCGTCTTCGACGACGCCCCCGTCGACCAGGCCGTCGAGGGCATCGTGACGGGCATCTTCTTCAACCAGGGCCAGGTCTGCTGCGCGGGCTCACGGCTCCTCGTCCAGGAGTCCGTCCACGACGAGGTGCTGCACGCCCTCAAGCGCCGCCTGTCCACGCTCCGTCTCGGCGACCCGCTGGACAAGAACACCGACATCGGCGCGATCAACTCCCAGGAACAGCTCTCCCGGATCACCGCGCTCGTCGAGACGGGCGAGGCGGAGGGCGCCGAGCGGTGGTCGGCGCCGTGCGAGCTGCCGTCCGCCGGCTACTGGTTCGCCCCGACGCTGTTCACCAACGTCACCCAGGCGCACACCGTCGCGCGCGACGAGATCTTCGGGCCGGTGCTGTCGGTGCTGACCTTCCGTACGCCGGACGAGGCGGTCGCGAAGGCCAACAACACCCAGTACGGCCTCTCGGCCGGCATCTGGACCGAGAAGGGCTCCCGCATCCTCGCGGTGGCGAGCAGGCTCCGTGCGGGTGTCGTCTGGGCCAACACGTTCAACAAGTTCGACCCGACCTCGCCGTTCGGCGGATACAAGGAGTCGGGATTCGGCCGCGAGGGCGGCCGTCACGGTCTGGAGGCCTACCTCGATGTCTGACGGGCGACGACGCGTCTTCAAGACCTACAAGCTGTACGTCGGGGGCAAGTTCCCCCGCTCCGAGAGCGGCCGGGTGTACGAGGTGACAGACCCCAAGGGCACGTGGCTGGCCAACGCGCCGCAGTCGTCCCGCAAGGACGCCCGCGACGCGGTCGTGGCCGCGCGCAAGGCGTTCGGCGGGTGGTCGGGGGCGACCGCTTACAACCGCGGCCAGATCCTCTACCGCGTCGCGGAGATGCTGGAGGGCCGGCGCGAGCAGTTCGCCCGCGAGGTGGCTGACGCCGAGGGGCTGTCGAAGTCCCGGGCGGCCGCCGTCGTGGACGCGGCCGTCGACCGCTGGGTCTGGTACGCGGGATGGACCGACAAGATCGCCCAGGTCGCCGGCGGGGCGAATCCGGTGGCGGGGCCCTACTTCAACCTCTCCTCGCCGGAACCGACGGGCGTGGTGGCGGTTCTGGCGCCGCAGGAGTCCTCTTTCCTGGGACTCGTCTCGGTGATCGCGCCGGTCATCGCCACGGGCAACACGGCGGTCGTCGTCGCCTCGGCCGACGCGCCGCTGCCCGCGCTGTCGCTGGGCGAGGTGCTGGCGACCTCGGACCTGCCCGGCGGTGTGGTCAACATCCTGTCGGGGAGGACGGCGGAGCTCGCGGCCCCGCTGGCCTCGCACCAGGACGTCAACGCCATCGACCTCACCGGCGCCGCGGGGGACACCGCTCTCGTGAGGGAACTGGAGACGGCGGCGGCCGACAACCTGAAGCGGGTCCTGCGTCCACACCCTGTGGACGGCGCGAGGGGCGCCGACGGCACGGACGGGACGGAGGGCGTGAACGGCACCGACTGGTCCACCGACCCCGGTACGCGCCGCCTGACCGCCTTCCTGGAGACCAAGACGGTCTGGCACCCGACGGGCGCCCTGGGCGCCTCCGGCTCCTCGTACTGAGGCACGGCGCGAGGCACCGCACGCGGCGGGGCCGCCCCGACACGGGGCGGCCCCGCCGCGTGCGCGCGTACGTCAGCCGGTGATCCGGCCGGTCACCTGTCCCACCACGGGCAGGTCGCCCAGCGCCGCGCCGCTGGTCAGCGGGTCGGTGACCAGGGCCGTCGTCACCGGCTTGAAGTCGGCGACCTGAGCGCCCACCGCGTTGTCCAGGGGGTCCACCCCCGTCCCGGCCAGCGGGTCGATCCGGAGGTCGGTGACCGGGGAGACCGCCCCGGCCAGCCCGTAGCCGAGCGCGCTGGTCAGTGCGGGCGCCGCCGCGTCGCTCACCGCCCCGACCGTGCTGTCGGCGGTGTCCGACCCGGTGGCGGGGGCGGCCGGCAGCGGTGCCGCCTGGGCGGCCGCACCTCCCGCGCCGAGTGCCGCACCCAGTGCGGTGAGGGTCAGACCGGCGCGCAGCAGAGCGCGTCGCCGGGGCTTGGACAGAGCGTGACGTGCCATGTTTTCCCACCTGATCGGGGCCGGTTCGGTAATCGTCCGTGTGCGCAGAGTAGTTGAGGTGTGATGCTCGATACCAACAAGACCTCCGGGGGATCCCCTGGGCGGGTCAATGCCTCACACTTCTGTCCTGTGAGTTCCCAACCGATCCCCACTCGAGTCGTGCTGCTCGCCGGCCCCTCCGGTTCCGGCAAGTCGTCCCTCGCCGCCCGCACCGGCCTGCCGGTGCTGCGTCTGGACGACTTCTACAAGGAAGCCAACGATCCGACCCTGCCGCTGGTCACCGGCAGCACGGACATCGACTGGGACT
This sequence comes from Streptomyces sp. NPDC005899, assembly GCF_040629645.1. NCBI lineage: Bacteria > Bacillati > Actinomycetota > Actinomycetes > Kitasatosporales > Streptomycetaceae > Streptomyces > Streptomyces sp. NPDC005899. Next base: position 4,906 of record NZ_JBEXWB010000229.1, read on the forward strand.
CGGCTCGGTCCTGGGACGCGGACGCGGCGGTCGCCGCCATAGCGGAGCTGTGCCGCACCGGGCGCACGGACGTACCCGTGTACGACATCGCCACCAGTTCGCGGACGGGCCACGAGGTGCTCGACATGGACCGCACCCCCCTCTTCGTGGCCGAGGGCATCTTCGCGGCCGACATCGTGGCGCGCTGCCAGGAACTGGGCCTGCTCGCGGACGCGCTGTGCCTGCGCGGGCGCCCGTCGACGACCTTCCGGCGCCGGCTGCTGCGGGATCTGCGCGAGGGCCGCAAGTCCGTGCCGTTCCTGCTGCGGCGGGGGTGGCGCCTGATGCGGGCCGAACGGCGCATCGTGGCACGCCAGACGGCGCTGGGCGCCTACCCGTGCGGCAAGCAGGAGGCCCTGGGCAGGCTGGCCGCGGCGGCGGCGGGCCGGTGCCGCCGGGCCCCGTCGACGACGCCCTGAGGGCGAGGGCCGGCCCGGTGCCGGTCCCGCGGCCGGGAAACGCGGCGGGGAAACGCGGCCGGGAAACGCGGCGGGGCCGGACAGGACCCCCCGGCCCGTCCGGCCCCGCTGCGTTCTCTCCCCCGTGCCCCCGCCTCCCCCGAAGCGGTGGCCGTTCCCGTCCCCCGTACGCCTCAGGCCACCAACTCGCCGAAGGACTCCTCCTCGTCACGGCCGAAGCTGAGGACCTCGTCCTCGCGGAGCCGGCGGAGCGACCGCCAGATGCTCGACTTCACCGTGCCGACACTGATGCCGAGGATGGACGCGATCTCCGGGTCGGTGCGGCCCTCGTAGTACCGCAGCACCAGCATGGTGCGCTGGGCTTCCGGCAGCCGTGCGAGGGCCTGCCAGAGCACCGCCCGCAGTTCCGTGCCGCGCATCGCGTCCGTGTCGCCCACCGTCTCCGGCAGTTCCTCGGTCGGGTACTCGTTCAGCTTGCGCCTGCGCCACGCGCTGATGTGCAGGTTGGTCATGGTGCGGCGGAGGTAGCCCCCGACCGCCGCCTTGTCGCTGATCCTGTCCCACGCCCGGTAGGTCGAGAAGAGGGCGCTCTGCAGCAGGTCCTCCGCCTCGAACCGGTCGCCGGTCAGGTGGTAGGCCGTCGCGTACAGGGAGGCGCGGCGTTCCTGGACGTAGGCCGTGAACGCCGCTTCGGCGTCCTCCGCCCGCTCCAGGGGCTTCCGCTCCCCCGTGGCCTCCCCGTACGCGCTTCCCCCGCCGGCCCCGCTTCCCCCGTTGCCCCCCGTGGGCCCGTCGACCATCGTCAGGTACGACGGATGGTGACGACCGGTGCCGCGAACACACCCCCGAAGGTTCGCGGCGCCGGACTTCTCCGGGCTCCGGCCGACGTCGTGGAGACGCGTGACAACTGCGCTCGTGGTGGTGCTGTGCAGTGCGTCCATCTCGCGCCCCCCGTCGGTGGAGTCCGTTCGTTCCCTGTGCCGACGAGCTTGCCGGGGCAGTTTCATGGCGCTGTCCTGCGACTGTCACAGGCCTGTCACAGGCCCTGCCGGCCGATCAAGTCGGGGGGATTGTCGAACTGGGGCACCACCATGGGCCAGAATGGCCCCCGTGCCTTTCCTGTTGCTGATCGAGGACGACGACGCCATCCGCACGGCCCTCGAACTCTCGCTGTCTCGCCAGGGCCACCGTGTGGCCACCGCGGCGACGGGAGAGGACGGCCTGGAGCTGCTCCGGGAGCAGCGGCCCGACCTGGTCGTGCTGGACGTCATGCTGCCCGGGATCGACGGCTTCGAGGTCTGCCGGCGTATCCGGCGCACCGACCAACTGCCGATCATTCTGCTGACCGCGCGCAGCGACGACATCGACGTCGTGGTGGGGCTGGAGTCCGGTGCCGACGACTACGTGGTGAAGCCCGTGCAGGGCCGGGTGCTCGACGCCCGTATCCGCGCGGTGCTGCGCCGCGGGGAGCGCGAGTCCACGGACTCGGCGACCTTCGGCAGTGTCGTCATCGACCGTTCGGCGATGACGGTCACGAAGAACGGGGAGGACCTGCAGCTCACGCCGACCGAGCTGCGTCTCCTGCTCGAGCTGAGCCGCAGGCCCGGCCAGGCCCTGTCCCGGCAGCAGTTGCTGCGCCTGGTGTGGGAGCACGACTACCTCGGTGACTCGCGGCTCGTGGACGCCTGTGTGCAGCGGCTCCGCGCGAAGGTGGAGGACGTGCCCTCCTCGCCCACGCTCATCCGTACCGTGCGCGGTGTCGGCTACCGGCTGGACTCGCCTCAGTGAGCGGTCCCGCGAAGCGCTCCATACTCGCGGGTCTTCGCTGGACCAGCCTGCGGCTGCGGCTTCTGGTCGTGTTCGCGCTGGTGGCACTGACGGCCGCGGTGTCCGCGTCGGGCATCGCCTACTGGCTCAACCGCGAGGCCGTCCTGACCCGCACCCAGGACACGGCGCTCGGTGACTTCCGCCGCCAGATGCAGACCCGGGCGGCCTCGCTCCCGCTGGAGCCCACGGTGGACGATCTGCGGGGCGCCGCCGAGCAGATGGCGAGCGGCGGGCCCGGTTACCACGTGCTGCTGATCGGCACCCACGACGGCAAGCCGGTCGTCGGCTCCTCCGACATCGACGCGTTCACCAAGCAGGACGTGCCGGTGTCCCTTCAGCGGCAGGTCGACAAGAAGCAGCCGCTGACCTCCGGCAACACGTACGAGTACCACCTGTTCTGGCAGCGTACGAGCATCGGTGGCACTCCCTACCTGGTGGCCGGCACGAAGATCATCGGCGGTGGCCCGGCCGGGTACATGCTCAAGTCCCTCGACCAGGAGCGCCAGGACCTCAACTCGCTGGCGTGGTCGCTCGGCATCGCCACCGCCCTGGCCCTCGTCGGCTCCGCGCTCCTGGCCCAGGCTGCGGCCACGACGGTGCTGCGGCCCGTGCAGCGGCTCGGTGACGCGGCCCGCAAGCTCGGCGAGGGCAAGCTCGACACCCGCCTGGTGGTCTCCGGTACGGACGAACTGGCCGACCTCTCGCGCACGTTCAACAGGACGGCGAGCTCGCTGGAGAAGAAGGTCGCCGACATGAGCGCCCGGGAGGAGTCGAGCCGCCGGTTCGTCGCCGACATGTCGCACGAGCTGCGCACCCCGCTCACGGCGATCACGGCGGTCGCCGAGGTGCTGGAGGACGAGGCGGACAGCCTGGACCCGATGATCGCGCCCGCGGTGCATCTGGTGGTGAGCGAGACCCGCCGGCTGAACGACCTCGTCGAGAACCTCATGGAGGTCACCCGCTTCGACGCGGGCACGGCCCGGCTCGTCCTGGACACGGTCGACGTCGCCGACCAGGTGACGGCCTGCATCGACGCACGCGCCTGGCTGGACGCGGTCGACCTGGACGCGGAGCGCGGCATGATGGTGCGGCTGGACCCGCGCCGGCTCGACGTCATCCTGGCCAACCTGATCGGCAACGCCCTCAAGCACGGCGGCTCCCCGGTGCGCGTGTCCGTCCGCACCGACGACGACGAGCTCGTCGTCGAGGTACGCGACCACGGCCCCGGCATCCCGCAGGACGTCCTGCCGCACGTCTTCGACCGCTTCTACAAGGCGAGTGCCTCCCGGCCGCGCTCCGAGGGCAGCGGTCTGGGCCTGTCCATCGCGATGGAGAACGCGCACATCCACGGGGGTGGCATCACGGCGTCCAACTCGCCCGACGGCGACGGGGCGGTGTTCGTGCTGAGGCTGCCGCGTGACGCGGAGCGGTTGACCGGTGTCCCGGACTCCGGGGACCCCGACCGGCACGGGGAAGGGGACGCGACGTGAGGGGCGGCGGGCGGAGCCACCGCGCACCGGGCACCGGGCGACGGGCCGGCGCCTTCGGGACCGCCGGCGCACTGGCCGTCGTGGTGGCCTGTGCGGTGCTCTCCGGGTGCGGGATCAGGAGCACGTCGGTGCCGGTGGACGCCGGTGCGGCACCGTCACGGGTGCCGTGCCGGACGGCCGCGGGGGCGGTGGACCCACCGCCCCGGACGGTGGCCGTCCGCGTCCACCTGGTGTGTGCCTCCCAGCTGGTGACGGTGGAGCGCACGGTCGAGGTGGACGAGTCCCGGTCCGGCCCGCTCCCGGTCGCTCAGCTGCTGCTGGGCGAACTGCGCCGCGAGCCGTCGGCCGACGAGCGGCGTGCGGGCTTCTCCACGGCCGTGCCGGCGCGGCTGCGGGTCGCTGGGCCGCACAAGGGCGATCCGAAGGGCACGCTGCGCCTGAGCGAGCAGCCCGAGGACCTGCCGGCGGAGGCACTGGCGCAGGTGGTGTGCACGTACGCGGAGAGCGAGCCGCTCGGCCCGGGCGGTTCGGTGCTGCTCGGTGGGCCGGGCAACTACGCCCCGCGGAACTACCTGTGCACGGCGGACACGAAGAGCCGGCCCGAGAACGTGCCGACGGTGGGCACCGCCGAGCTGCCCTGAGCGGTGCCGGATAGCGGGAGCCGGGGGCTGGACGGAAGCCGGGACGGGGCAGGAGCCGGGCGCGGGACGAAAGCCGGGCGCGAACGGGGCCGGCAGCCCCACGGGAGCCGGATGCCGGGCCGACGCCGGGCCCAGGGCCGAAGCCCGGACCGGTCCGGCCCGGGCGCGGGCACGGAGGCGGGACGGCGGCGGCCTCGCGCGAGCGGGCGAACCGATCCTCTGGACAGGTCAGGGCCGCACCCGAGCGGTCCGCCCGCGCGCGGTGGGGTGCGCGTGCCGCTCGTCACAGCGGCTCGCCCGGACCTGCGGAACCGATCCTGCCGGTCGTGGCGTCTTGGTGCGTGTGCGTCAGAGTCCGGGCGGCCGAGCCGTCATCCACTTCCGCGCGGCGGGGGTCCTCCTCCTTCTCGCGCATCTGCTGTTCGTCGGCTGGCTGACACTGCGCCCGCTCGATGTGCCCTGGATGACGGCCGCGAACCTGCGACCGCTCGACGGGATACGGGCGGATCTGGCACTCGGGCCCGTCGAGGCGGCACGCCGGATCGGCGAGGGACTGCTGCTGCTGGCGCCGCTGGGGGTCCTGCTCCCCATGGCCGGAGGCAGGCTGCTGGTCTCCCCCTGGGCCTCGCTGGCGCGGACCGTCGCCGCCGGAGCCCTCATCTCGCTGGCCATCGAGCTGGGGCAGACGGGCGTGCCGGGCCAGGTCGTCGACGTGGACTCGCTGCTGCTCAACACGACGGGCGTCGCGCTCGCACACCTGCTGGTCGTCCCGGTCTCCCGTGCGCGGCTGCGCCGCGGCAACCGGGCGGGGGCCGGCGACCTGGCCCGCAGAGGGGCCCGGTTCGGCGGGGGCGAGGCGCCTCAGGGGTCGACCCCGACGATTTCCAGGGTCGGCATCGCCCCGTAGAGCGACGCTTCGTCCGCCCTCCCGGAGCCACCATGGAGGTACCGGGAGCACGACGAGGAGCTCCCCGCAACGGTCAGCGAAGGAGCCCATCATGGCCGCACTTTCCCGCCCCCGCGACGGACGCATGATCGGTGGAGTGTGCGCGGCGCTGGCTCGGCGCTTCGGTACCTCCGCCGGGACGATGCGCGTGATCTTCCTGGTCTCGTGTCTGCTTCCCGGCCCGCAGTTCCTGCTGTACCTGGCGCTGTGGCTGTTGCTTCCCTCGGAGAAGACCGCGACCACGACGGCCTGGTGAGCGGCCGGGCCGCGTCGAGCAGACGGCTGTTGGGGGGCGGGGCGCGGGCGTGGGGGCGCCCCCACGGCCGT
>NZ_JBEXWB010000230.1:0-10576 GCF_040629645.1 Streptomyces sp. NPDC005899
GCACGGCGGCGGGCGCGGGGACGAGGGGGCCGTGGCCCACGTTGTACGACGGGCCGGCGCCGCTGGTGGCGGAGGCCGGTGCGGGGGTGCGCGTCATGGTGTGTCCGGCGTGGCCCGGGTGCGGGGACGCCGCAGGCGCGTGCCCGGCGGCGGCGTGAGCCGCGTGCCCGGCGGTGTGGTCGGCCTGTCCGGAGGCCGAACGGGCGGCGGGCGAACGGCCTGCGGTCGACTCCTCCTCCCAACTCCGCTCGCGGACGGTCACGTTGATCGTCCGGGGCTTGTCCGCGATCTTGAACAGGTCGCGGTAGCGCTTGGTCACCGACACCTTGGCGGTGTACTTCCCGGCGGGGAGGGTCACCGGCGCCGAGTAGTAGCCCGCGTACGTGTTGGACGCCCAGCCCTTCTCGACGCCCCACACCGACCCGAGCGTGAACGGGTTGACGGGGCAGCTCTCCGGATACGCGGACCTGGCGGGGGCGTCGGGCCGGATCCTGCCGGACGCGTTGTTCGGGCAGAACGACTCCGTGCGGCTGAGTACCTTCCTGCCCGCCTTGTCCGTCAGCGTGACGCTGACGAAGCCCGGCAGACCCGCGAAGTCCTTCACCAGACCCGCGGGCAGGGCCTTCGTCCGGGTCCTGCCACCCTCGCGGATGACCTGAGCGGCGACGACCGGGGCCGTGTACGACTTCCGCGTCACCCTGAACTCGAGCGGGGCCCCGTCCGCCGTCAGGTACGTCCCCAGGTCCAGATAGACACCCGGGTCCTCCTTCCACGAGTCGAGCGTCACCGCCGTGGAAGCCGCGATCAGGCTGAGCCGGGGAGCGGCCGGCGCGGTGCTGCCCCGCGGGGTGGCGGCGACGACGCCCGCGGTGACGGTGAGCGCCGCGGCGGCGGCGACCGCCGGACGCCACAGCCGGGGGAGGGGGGTTCTGTTGGCCATCGTTCCTCGATTTCCGCGTGCCCGGTGGGGCGGTGGGGTCGCTTTGCCCCTGAGAGAGGAGGAGGGCGCCCCAGGTTGTCCGGGAGCCCATGGATCCTGAATCGTTGGCCGAAAACGGTTTTTCCAGGGCGGAATGAGACATTGTCACGTTGTTTCCGTCCACCGGTCAGGGCAGTTGTGCTAAAGGCCACTCCTCCCGTGCCACGCCATGACCGCAGACGGGCGCCATCCGGGCGCCACCGCGGCCGAATCGGGCACCCCCCTCCGGGCGACGAGCCCTGGAGTACGGGGCCGGTGGCATGTGGTGCCCTGTGGAAACGGGCACGAACGGGCGCAGTGGATGACGTGAAGGCGCTGGTCGAACGGCCGTTCATGCTTGTACAAACAGTGCGTGGGCCCGAACGGACGGTGGGCCCGCGCAGAAGATCCGCACCTAGCGCAGGGATGGTGGCGTGGGCACCGAGGAACGCCGACGGGGAATACTCGAGACGGCCCGACGGGACGGCGCGGTCGACGTGAACCGGCTGGCCGAGCACTTCCGGGTCGCGAAGGAGACCATCAGGCGCGATCTGCACACCCTGGAGGAACACGGCCTGGTCCGGCGTACGCACGGCGGTGCCTACCCGGTGGAGAGCGCCGGCTTCGAGACGACGCTCGCCATGCGGACCACCCACCACGTGCCGCAGAAGTCGCGGATCGCGGTAGCCGCCGCCGACCTGCTCGGTGACGCCGAGACGGTCTTCATCGACGAGGGCTTCACCCCCCAGCTCATCGCCGAAGCCCTGCCCCGGGACCGGCCGCTGACCGTGGTCACCGCCTCCCTGGCCGTCGCGACGGTCCTCGCCGACGCGGAGAAGACCGCCGTCCTGCTGCTCGGGGGCCGCCTGCGCGGCAGCACCATGGCGACGGTCGACCACTGGGCCACGAGGATGCTCGCCGACTTCGTCATCGACCTGGCCTACATCGGCGCGAACGGCATCTCCCGGCAGTACGGGCTGACCACACCCGATCCGGCGGTGTGCGAGGTCAAGGCGCAGGCCATGCGCAGTGCCCGGCGCCGGGTCTTCACCGGTGTCCACAGCAAGTTCGGCGCGGTGAGCTTCTGCCGCTTCGCCGGCGTCGGCGACTTCGAGACCGTCGTCACCGACACCGGGCTGCCCTCCGCCGAAGCCCAGCGCTACTCCCTCCTCGGCCCCCACGTCATCCGCGTCTGACCAGCCCGCGACCACCACCGCAGAACCCCGCCCGCGCCCTTTTCCGGAGGTCACGGGACGGGCCCACCGTGCCCGGACACGGGCGCCGTCCGGGCTGTGCCAGGCACCCGGGCCGCTACGACCGATCAGGAGAACTCATGCCCCACCAGCTGGGACGCCGTGGACTGCGCGCGCGTGCCGTCGCGGGCGCGGCGGCGATGGCGCTCCTCGCCACCGGATGCGCCGGAGCCGGCGGCACCTCCTTCGGAGGGGGTGACGCGCTGAACGTGCTCATGGTGAACAACCCGCAGATGCTGCAGTTGCAGAAGCTGACGGCCCGGCACTTCACCGAGGAGACCGGTATCAAGGTCAACTTCACCGTCCTCCCCGAGAACGACGTCCGCGACAAGATAAGTCAGGACTTCTCCAACCAGGCCGGTCAGTACGACGTCGGCACCATCAGCAACTTCGAGGTGCCGTTCTTCGCGGAGAACGACTGGCTGCACGCGCTCGGCGCCTACGCCGCCCGGGACCCGGCCTTCGACCAGGACGACATCCTGGAACCCCTGCGGCAGTCGCTCACCGTCGACGGCGAGATCTACGCCGAGCCCTTCTACGGCGAGTCGTCCTTCCTCATGTACCGCAAGGACGTCTTCGAGGCCGCAGGGCTGACGATGCCGGCGAACCCCACCTGGCGGCAGGTGGCCGACCTCGCGGCCAAGGCCGACACCGGAGGCACGAAGGGCATCTGCCTGCGCGGCCTGCCCGGCTGGGGTGAGCTCATCGCCCCGCTGACCACGGTCGTCAACACCATGGGCGGCACCTGGTTCACGAAGGACTGGGAGCCGCGGCTCACCTCCCCCGAGTTCAAGGAGGCGACCCGCTTCTACGTCGGCCTCGTGCGCGAACACGGGGAGCGCGGAGCCTCCCAGGCCGGGTACGCCGAGTGCCTCAACAACATGACGCAGGGCAGGACCGCCATGTGGTACGACGCCACCGCGGGCGCCGGATCACTGGAGGCGGCCGGCTCCCCGGTCAGGGGGAAGATCGGGTACGTACCCGCCCCCGTCGACCGGACCAGGAGCTCGGGGTGGCTCTACACCTGGGCCTGGGGCGTGCAGAAGGCGTCCAGGAAGGCCGACGACGCCTGGAAGTTCGTCTCCTGGGCGTCCGGCAAGGAGTACGAGGAACTCGTCGGCGAGACCAGCGGCTGGGCCGACGTACCCGCGGGCAAGCGCGCCTCCACCTATGACAACCCCGCGTACCGCCGGGCCGCGGGCGCCTTCGCGGACGTCACGGAGCGGGCCATCGCCGCCGCCGACCCCCTGGACCCGGGCACCCAGCCCCGGCCCACGGCCGGCATCCAGTTCGTCGGCATCCCCGAGTTCACCGACCTCGGTACCAGGGTCGCCCAGGAGATCAGCGCCGCCATCGCCGGCCGGCAGTCCGTGGACGAGGCGCTGGCCGCCTCCCAGAAGCTGGCCGAACAGGTAGCCGAGGAGTACCGATGACCACGACAGCCGCCACCCCGCCCCAGTCACCGCCGCCCCAGTCCCCGCCGCGACCGGCCACGACGGCCCGGCCCGGGACAGGCCCCCGGGCCTGGGCGACCAGGGCGCCCCTGCTCCCCGCGCTCGTCTTCCTGATCGCCGTGACGCAACTGCCGTTCGTGGCGACGCTCGTCATCTCGCTGTTCGACTGGAACTCCCTCAGACCCGACCGACGCCGCTTCAGCGGCCTCGACAACTACGCCTCCGTCTTCACCGACCCCGCGCTGCGTGAATCGGTGTTCACCACCGTGCTGCTGACCGCGGGCGTCGTCCTCGTCACGGTCGTCCTGGGACTGTGCCTCGCACTGCTCCTGGACCGGACGTTCTTCGGCCGGGGGCTGGTCCGCACCCTGCTCATCACACCGTTCCTCGTCGTGCCCGTCTCCGCCGCCCTGCTGTGGAAGCACGCGCTGTACAACCCGGAGTACGGCCTGTTCAACGGTGTGCTGGGCTGGGTCGGCGATCTCTTCGGCGACACGTCGCCGAGCCGGCCGGACTGGATCGCGGACATGCCGCTGCTCGCGGTGGTCGCCGCGCTGGTCTGGCAGTGGACACCCTTCATGATGCTGATCCTGCTCGCCGGCCTCCAGAGCCGGCCCGCGGAGGTGGTGGAGGCCGCCCGCCTCGACGGCGCCGGGGCCTGGCAGACCTTCCGCTACCTCACGCTGCCGCATCTGCGCCGGTACCTCGAACTGGGTGTCCTGCTCGGCGCCGTCCACATCGTGCAGAACTTCGACGCGGTCTTCACCATCACCGCCGGCGGACTCGGCACGGCCAACCTGCCCTACACCATCTACCAGACCTTCTACCGAGCCCACGAATACGGACTGGCGTCCGCCGCGGGGGTCGTCGTGGTGATCGGCACGATCATCGTCGCCACCTTCGCGCTCCGGGTCGTCTCGTCCCTCTTCGACGAGGAGGCGAACCGCGCATGACCACCACCCCTCCCGTGGACTCCCCGCCGATGCCGCGCGAGGTGCGCGGGGCCAGGCGCCGCTCGACAGCGCTGGGCCTGCTGGCCTGGGCGGCCGGACTCCTCTTCTGCCTGCCGGCCCTGTGGATGCTCCTCACCTCGCTGCACGCCGAGTCGGACGCCGCGACGAACCCGCCCTCCCTGTTCGCGCCGCTGACCCTGGACGGCTACCGGGCCTTCTTCGGCGCCGACACCGGTGTGACCCCGTGGCCACCCCTGCTCAACTCCCTGGGAGCCTCGTTCTTCTCCATGCTCCTGGTGCTGCTGCTGGCGCTCCCCGCGGCGTACGCGCTGTCCATCCGGCGCGTACGCAGGTGGACGGACGTCATGTTCTTCTTCCTGTCCACGAAGATGCTGCCCGTGGTCGCCGGCCTCCTGCCCGTGTACCTCTTCGCCAGGAACACCGGGATGCTGGACAACATCTGGCTCCTCGTCCTGCTCTACACCTCGATGAACCTGCCGATCGCGGTGTGGATGCTGCAGTCCTTCCTCGCGGACGTCCCCGTGTCCGTCATCGAGGCGGCCCAGGTCGACGGCGCCCGGCTGCCGGTGGTCCTGGCCCGTGTCGTCGCGCCGATGGCCGCCCCCGGGATCGCGGCCACCGCGCTGATCTGTTTCATCTTCAGCTGGAACGAACTGCTGTTCGCGCGGGTGCTCACCGGGGTCGTCGCGCAGACGGCACCCGTCTTCCTCACCGGATTCGTCACCAGCCAGGGGCTGTTCCTCGCCCAGTTGTGTGCCGCCTCCGTCGTCGTGTCCCTGCCGGTGCTCGCAGCCGGCTACGCCGCCCAGGACAAGCTCGTCCAGGGCCTTTCCCTCGGAGCAGTGAAATAATGCGGGCAGCGATCGTCGAAGCCCCCGGCAAGGTCTCCGTCACCACCGTTCCCGACCCCACCCCCGGTCCGCGGGAGGTCGTCGTCTCCGTCGCCTCGTGCGGTCTGTGCGGGACCGATCTGCACATCCTGCAAGGGGAGTTCGCGCCGAGCCTGCCCCTCGTCCCCGGGCACGAGTTCGCGGGCGAGATCGTGGGCGTCGGACGTGACGTCACGGAACTCGCCGTCGGTGACAGGGTCGCCGTAGACCCCTCCCTGCACTGCCACGAGTGCCGCTACTGCCGCAGCGGACGCGGCAACCTCTGCGAGCGGTGGGCCGCGATCGGCGTCACCGTCCCCGGCGGGGCCGCCGAGTACGCCGTGGCGCCCGTCGCCAACTGCGTCAGGCTGCCCGAGCACATCGACGTCAGGGACGCGGCGCTGATCGAGCCGCTGTCCTGCGCGGTCCGGGGCTACGACGTGCTGAGAGGCACACTGGGGGCCGAGGTGCTGATCTACGGCTCCGGCACGATGGGCCTGATGATGCTGGAGCTCGCCAAGCGCACCGGTGCCGCGGGCGTGGACGTCCTCGACGTCAACCCCGACCGCCTGGCCACGGCCGCGCTCCTCGGCTGCTCCCGGGCCGCGGCCGGGGCGGACGAGCTGGAGCGGCCCGGCGGCTGGGACGTCGTCATCGACGCGACCGGCAACGCGGACGCCATCCAGGACGGCCTCGGCCGCGTCGCCAAGGGAGGCACCTTCCTCCAGTTCGGCGTGGCCGACTACGCGACGACGGCCGTCATCGAGCCGTACCGCATCTACAACCAGGAGATCACGATCACCGGGTCGATGGCCGTCCTGCACAGCTACGAGCGCGCCGCGGCCCTCTTCGCGACCGGGGTGCTCGACCCGTCCGTCTTCATCAGCGACCGGCTGCCGCTCGAGCGGTACCCGCAGGCCGTCGACCGCTTCAGGGCGGGACTGGGCCGCAAGATCGTCGTGGAACCCTGACGGACCGGCGGGCCCACGACCCCTCCGGAAGGTGCTCCGTGTCCGTCATACGGACGGTGGCGGGTGCGCGTCCCCGGTCGGTGTGCCCGTGAGGCATCCTCTGCTGGTTGAGTAGGACGGACCCGTGGCGGCGTGCGTGTCCGCCACGGGCCGTCACGGCGAAGGATGCGGAACGAGATGTCAGACAACACGGACCTGTTGGCTTTCGTGCGGGCGCGGCTGGCCGAGGAGGAGGGCGTCGCGCAGGAAGCGGGCGGCGACGGATGGCGGTGCCCCGCCGAGGCCCCCGGCGAGGTGCACGACCGCACGAGCGGCATCGCGTTCGTCGTGCGCTCGCGCGGCTACGACCGGCACATCGCCTACCAGGACCCGGCGCGCACGCTGCGCCGCGTCGAGACGAACCGGGTGCTGCTGGACGAGTACGAGGAGATCGCGTCCCTGGACACGGACCGGCCCGTGCAGGACTTCGCTTCCGGCCGGGCCGTCGGACTGGGCTTCGTCGTCCGGCAGATGGCCGCCGAACACGCCGGGCACCCCGACTACCGGGTGAAGTGGCTGCCCCGGTTCTCCCACTGGGGCCCGTCCGGCGCGCCGGGGGGCCAGGTGTGACGGTCCGGCCCCGGGCGCGGCACTCGCGGTGCCTTCCGGCGCGGCCGGCCGCGGGCCGCCGGACGGGGCCGAGGGCCTGCGCCGGGGCACCCGGCCGGCCCGTACCCCCGCGGTGCACGGGAGTGACGGCGGCCGCCGGCCCATCGGGCCGCGTGCGGCCGGAATGAGTACCCGGGGGCGGTGCGGCTGAGTACGCCGCCCGATCCAGGGGCACCGCGGCGCTGGTCGAATGGGGCCATGCTCCCCGACGCGCAGCGGCATCCCCGCATCCGGCACCTGACCACCGCGGGCACGGCGCTGGCCGCGGCCCTGCTGCCGCTGGCCGCGGGCGTCCTCCTGGCCCGGACGATGGCGCTGGACCCGATGGCGCCCATGAACGCCTTCGTCGCCGGGGGCGGGCAGCGTGCCCGGATCGCGCCTTCGCGATGGATGGTCGCGGCTCGAACGCGCGAACTGCTTTCCAGGCGGTATTGGAACTGCCGTCCAGGAAAGCGCTGTCGCCCCTGTTACACGCTCGGCGCCCGCCGGGCGGCGGTGCCGGGGGAGTGGGGACAGGGCGCGCGCGGAGCGCCGTGACCAGCGAATCGGTCAGCCGAACGGGTCGGTGCAACGCTCAACGGTTGACAGGTATACGACCGTCGGGTTCGGTGCCGCATGCAGTCGTGTGTGACGGGAATGTCCGTACTTCGTCACACGGACCAGGGTGTCTTCCAGCCACCGGGAAAGCGGGACAAAGTTTGCGTTCCCGGCACGTCGCCGGGGCCGAACAACGCCCGGCACACCGTTCCGGGCCCGTTTGACGAGGGGTTCACATGTCCCGTACCGCACGACGGATCACCGCCACCGTTCTCGCCTCCGGTGCGCTGCTCGCCGCAGCCGCACTGCCGGCGACGGCCGACGGCCGGGGGGACCACCGGCATCACGACCGTCCGGCCCAGCGCCCGGCGGTCGTCCTGGGTGAGATCCAGCACGACGGCCCCGGCCGCGACAACGGTTCCAACCGCAGTCTCAACGCGGAGTGGGTCACCGTCACCAACACCGGCCGGCACGCGGTCAACCTCCGCGGCTGGACGCTCAGCGACGAGAGCCGCCGTACGTACACCTTCGACCTGCGTCTGGCGGGCCGGTCCTCGGTCCGCGTCCACACCGGTGCGGGCCGCGACACCCGGCACGACGTGTACCAGGACCGCCGCCACTACGTGTGGGACGCCCGGGACACCGCGACGCTGCGCGACAGCCGTGGGCACCGGGTCGACTCCGAGTCCTGGGGCCGGCACCACGGCGGCCGGCACTGATCCCGCGCCGGTGACCGCCGGCCGAGCGGCTCGTGCGCCCGCCCGGCGGGACCGGCCTGAGCGGTGGCCCGGCGTGAGTGCGGTCCTCGCCTGAACGACGCGGCGTACCACGGCCTCACCCCCGTGGTACGCCGCACCCGTGCGACGGGCCGGGCGGCGGCGCGCGGCCGCCGGACGGGGGGTTGTGCGCGAGCGGCCCGCCGGTGATGTCAGGATGGCCTCATGACCATCAAGGCGTATTTCGACATCACCATCGACGACGAGCCCGCCGGGCGGATCGTGTTCAACCTCTTCGACGACGTGACCCCCAAGACCGCAGAGAACTTCCGCGCCCTGGCCACCGGCGAGCACGGCTACGGCTACGCCGGATCGCCGTTCCACCGGGTCATCCCGGAGTTCATGCTGCAGGGCGGCGACTTCACCCGGGGCAACGGCACCGGCGGCAAGAGCATCTACGGCGAGAAGTTCGCCGACGAGAACTTCACCCTGAAGCACGACAAGCCCGGCCTGCTCTCGATGGCCAACGCGGGCCCGAACAGCAACGGTTCGCAGTTCTTCATCACGACCGTCGTCACCCCGTGGCTGGACGGCAAGCACGTCGTGTTCGGAGAGGTCGCCGACGAGTCCAGCATGGAACTCGTCCGCAAGATCGAGTCGTACGGCTCCTCGACCGGCAGGACCAAGGCGGCCATCGCCGTCTCCGCCTCCGGCGTTCTCTGACACCCGCGGTGGGCCCCGGCCGGCCGGTGCGCCGGGCCGGGGCCCGCGTGCGTCCCCGCTGCCGCCGCCGTGTCGCTGACCGCCACCTCCCGCGGAAGCGGTGCCCGGCCTGCCAGCATGGGGGTGTCCGCTCCCAGGCGGACACGAGGCGGAAGGACCGTGGAGTGCACATCGATCTCACCGGCAGGACAGCTGTCGTCACCGGGTCCTCGCAGGGCATCGGACTCGCCGTCGCCACCGGGCTGGCGGGGGCGGGCGCGGACGTCGTCCTGACCGGTCGGGGCAGGGAGCGGCTGGACGCGGCGGCCGAGAGTCTCCGCTCGACCGTGCCGGACGCGGCCGTCCGTACGCTGGCCTGCGACCTCACCACGGAGCAGGGGGCTGCCGAACTGCAGGAAGCCGTGCCCGCGGCGGACATCCTGGTGAACAACCTCGGCATCTTCGGCTCCCGGCCGCCCCTGGAGATCACCGACGACGAGTGGCGCACCTACTTCGACACGAACGTCCTCAGCGCCGTCCGGCTCATCCGCCGCTACCTGCCGGGGATGAAGGAGCGCGGGTGGGGGAGGGTGCAGAACATCGCGAGCGACTCCGCGCTCGTGATCCCCGCGGAGATGATCCACTACGGCATGTCGAAGACGGCGCTGCTGGCCGTCTCACGGGGCTTCGCCAAGGAGGCCGCCGGCACCGGGGTCACCGTGAACTCGGTGATCGCCGGCCCGACGCACACCGGCGGCGTGGAGGACTTCGTGTACGAACTCGTGGACGGCGAGCTGCCGTGGGACGAGGCCCAGCGCGAGTTCATGCGCCTGCACCGGCCGCAGTCCCTGCTGCAGCGGCTGATCGAACCGGAGGAGATCGCCAACCTCGTCGTCTATCTCAGTTCGCCCCAGGCCTCGGCCACCACGGGCGCGGCGGTGCGGGTGGACGGCGGGTACGTCGACTCGATCGTGCCCTGACCCGGGGTGCTGGCATGATCAGGGGCATGGACGAGCGCATCATCGCCGCGTGTGACGGGGCGTCGAAGGGGAATCCGGGGCCTGCGGCCTGGGCGTGGGTCACGGCCGACGCCCAGGGGCGCCCGCAGCGGTGGGAGGCCGGCCCGCTGGGGACCGCAACCAACAACATCGCCGAGCTCACCGCACTGCGGGAGCTGCTGGCGGCCACGGACCCGGCCGTGCCTGCCGAGGTGCGCATGGACTCGCAGTACGCGATGAACGCGGTGACCAAGTGGCTGCCGAACTGGAAGCGCAACGGCTGGAAGACGTCGGCGGGAAAGCCGGTCGCCAACCGGGAGCTGGTGATCGCGATCGACGAGCTGCTGGGCGGGCGGGACGTGAGCTTCCGCTACGTGCCGGCGCACCAGGTGAACGGTGATCCGCTCAACGCGCTCGCCGACCAGGCAGCGAGCGAGGCCGCCGTCGCGCAGCGGGCGGCGGGGACGCGGCACGGCGCCGCCGAGCTGCCCGTCCC
>NZ_JBEXWB010000231.1:0-10443 GCF_040629645.1 Streptomyces sp. NPDC005899
GTCGTCGGGGCGGGGGCCCAGCTGTACCCCGACGCCGTCCCGGACGCGCGGGGCCCGGAGCACGGCCGTGCCGGCGCGCTCGCCGCCCTCGCCGCCGAACGCCTCGCGGCCGGCGCCGCCCTGCTGCCGCCGCAGCCGCTCTACCTGCGCAGGCCCGACGCCCAGGTGCCGAAGAACTACAAGGTGGTCACCCCCCGGTGACGGCCACGACCCCTGTGCTCCGTGAGATGCGCTGGTGGGACATCGACCCGGTGCTGGAGCTCGAACACGAACTGTTCCCGGAGGACGCCTGGTCCGCCGGCATGTTCTGGTCGGAACTGGCGCGGGCCCGCGGCCCGCAGGCCACCCACCACTACGTCGTCGCCGAGGACCCCGCCCGCGGCCGGATCGTCGGCTACGCGGGACTCGCCACCGCCGGCGACCTCGGCGACGTCCAGACGATCGGCGTCGCCCGGGGCCGGTGGGGCGGCGGCCTCGGCTCCGAACTCCTCACCGACCTCCTCAGACACGCCACCGCCCTCGAGTGCGCCGCCGTGCTCCTCGAGGTCCGTGTCGACAACACCCGCGCGCAGAAGCTGTACGAACGCTTCGGCTTCGAACCCATCGGCTTCCGCCGGGGCTACTACCAGCCGGGGAACATCGACGCACTCGTCATGCGCCTGACCGTACAAGGAACAGAGACTGACTGATGGCTGACGAACCGCTCGTACTCGGTATCGAGACCTCCTGCGACGAGACCGGCGTCGGCATCGTCCGCGGGACGACACTGCTCGCCGACGCCGTCGCCTCCAGCGTGGACACGCACGCCCGCTTCGGCGGCGTCGTCCCCGAGATCGCCTCCCGCGCGCACCTGGAGGCGATGGTCCCCACCATCGAGCGCGCCCTCGCGCAGGCGGGGGTCGGCGCCCGCGACCTCGACGGCATCGCGGTCACCGCGGGCCCCGGCCTCGCCGGTGCGCTGCTCGTCGGCGTCTCGGCCGCCAAGGCGTACGCCTACGCCCTGGGCAAGCCGCTGTACGGGGTGAACCACCTGGCCTCGCACATCTGCGTCGACCAGCTGGAACACGGACCGCTCCCCGAGCCGACCATGGCCCTGCTGGTCAGCGGCGGACACTCCTCGCTCCTGCTCGCCCCGGACATCACCGGCGACGTGCGGCCGCTCGGCGCGACCATCGACGACGCGGCGGGCGAGGCGTTCGACAAGATCGCCCGGGTGCTGGACCTCGGCTTCCCCGGCGGCCCGGTCATCGACCGGCTGGCCAGGGAGGGCGACCCGAAGGCGATCGCGTTCCCGCGCGGGCTGACCGGGCCCCGGGACGCCCCGTACGACTTCTCCTTCTCCGGCCTCAAGACGTCCGTGGCGCGCTGGGTCGAGGCCAAGCGGGCGGCCGGCGAGGACGTGCCCGTGCGGGACGTCTCCGCGTCCTTCCAGGAGGCGGTGGTCGACGTGCTCACCCGCAAGGCCGTCCGCGCCTGCAAGGACGAGGGCGTCGACCACCTGATGATCGGCGGTGGCGTCGCGGCCAACTCGCGGCTTCGGGCCCTGGCCGAGGAGCGGTGCGAACGGGCGGGGATCCGGCTGCGCGTGCCCCGGCCCGGGCTCTGCACCGACAACGGGGCGATGGTCGCCGCCCTGGGCGCCGAGATGGTGGCGCGCAACCGCCCCGCCTCCGACCTGGAGCTCTCGGCGGACTCGTCGCTGCCGGTCACCGAGACGCACGTGCCGGGCGCGCACGGCCACAGCCACGACCACGTGCACGAGATCAGCAAGGACAACCTCTACTCATGAGCGGTACGACCGTCGCCCTGATGTGGGAGGCCCGCGCCGCGGAGGGCCGCGGCGCGGAGCTGCTGGAATGGGCGCGGGCCAGGGCGGGCGAACTGGCCCGGCCCCCGCTGCGCGCCGAACTCCTGCGGGCCCCGCAGGACCGCGTGCTCGTGCTCACCTGGTGGGAGGCGGCGTACGAGGACGAACTGCCGGAGCTGCCCGAACCGGACGCCGGGCTGACCACCCGCCCCGTGCACCGCTGGCGCTTCGAGTCACTCGGCCCGGCGCAGGGCTGACGGGCGCCCGCACCGCGCGTGTTCCGATGAGTTTCCGTCGGGGGACGGGTCTACCTTGCACAGCGGACGACGACGTCCACGAGGCGAGGAGAGAGACCATGCAGAAGATCAGACCGTGCCTGTGGTTCGACGGTCAGGCGCAGGAAGCCGCGGAGTTCTACGTCTCGGTCTTCGGCGGGGACTCCCGCGTCGTCGAGGTCACGCGCATGCCGGACACCGGGCCGGGGGAGCCCGGCTCGGTCCTGACGGCGGAGTTCGTGCTCGCCGGTCAGGAGTACCTCGGTCTCAACGGCGGCCCCCAGTTCCACTTCACCGAGGCCGTCTCGCTGAGCGTGGACTGCGAGGACCAGGCGGAGGTCGACCGGCTGTGGGACAGGCTCACCGAGGGCGGTGAGGAGAGCATGTGCGGGTGGCTGAAGGACAGGTACGGCCTCTCCTGGCAGATCGTCCCGCGTGCGCTGCCCGAGCTGCTCGGCGGCTCCGACCGGGCCAGGGCGGAGCGGGTGATGAAGGCGATGATGGGGATGCGGAAGCTGGACGTCCAGGCCCTGCGGGACGCCTGAGGCCCTGGCCGCACGCCGTGCGGCCCCCGGCGATCGGGCGCACCCTGGAAGCAGGTATCCCGGGAGGTGACCGACATGATGGAGACCACCGTCGGATGGCACATCGAGCTGGAGTTCCAGGAGGACACCCATCGGACCCGTGCGGCGGCGATGGTGCGGCTGAGCGACGGGACCGAGGTGCGGGCCCACGGATACGCCAGCCGCCACCCGTCCGACGCCGAGCAGCCGAGGGTCGGCGAGGAGATCGCCGGGGCCCGCGCGCTCAACGAACTGGCGATGAAGCTGCTCACCAAGGCGCACGACGAGATCGACGAGGCCTCCGGCCGCCCGTCGTACCCGCTGACCTGACCGCTGCGGGCCGCCTGCCTCCCCGCCGGGGGAGGGGCGCCGGCCCCTCGGCGGGTCTCCGGCATGCCTGGCCGGGCCAGGAGACGTACGGCCTGGTGCCTGGCTGACGGGTCTCGGGTGCCCGGCCCGGCTGACCGGGCTCGCAAGGCGTGCGCGCACCGGAACGCCGGGTGCTGAGAGTGCTCGTCGGAGCATCGGCGGACCCGCTGATCAGGGCGGGCGGCTGATCAGCTCCGCTTCGACGGCTGCCCGACCAGCATCGTGGGCGCTCCGGCCACCCGGGTCAGGAACACCGTCGCGGCCTGCCGCCCCTGAAGCTTCATCTTCCGGCGCAGTTCCTCCGGCTCGACGGCCGACCCCCGCTTCTTCACCGTCAGGACGCCGACCTGCCGCTCTCTGAGCAGTCCTCTGAGCTTCTTCAGGTTGAAGGGCAGCTGATCGGTGATCTCGTACCTGGTCGCGTGGTCGGAGTCGTACGGCGTGTCGCTCGTGACGTACGCGATCGTCTCGTCGATCAGCCTGCCCCCGCACTCCTCCACCACGGCGGCGACCAGGTGGGCGCGGATGACGGCCCCGTCCGGCTCGTACAGGTACCGGCCGACGGGTCCGACGGGCGGCGCGGGGAGCGGGGAGGCGGCGGCGAGGGTCGCCCGGGACGGCAGCAGGGTGGCCCGGAAGGAACCGGCGCGGAAGCCGTCGCCGAACCAGAGCACCGCCTCCTTCACATCGCCTCCGTCCGAGATCCACTCGGCCTCGGCGTGCGGCCCGATCGCCTCGTGGGGCACCCCGGGGGCGATCTTCAGCGCCGCGCGGGGGGTCTTCAGCGCGGCGGCGGTCGCCCAGGAGAGCGGGGGTGAGTAGGCCTCGGGGTCGAAGATCCTGCCGCGTCCGCCACGCCGGGCCGGGTCGGCGAAGACCGCGTCGTACGGGGAGGTGTCGACCTCCGTGACGTCGGCGCACCGGACCTCGACGAGGTCCTGGAGGCCGAGCGCGGCGGCGTTGGCACGGGCCACCTCGGCGGTCAGCGGGTCGCGGTCCACCGCGAGGACGGAGATCCCCGCCCGGGCGAGGGCGATCGCGTCGCCACCGATGCCGCAGCACAGGTCGGCGACGCTGTGCACGCCGAGCTCCGCGAAGCGCTCGGCTCGGTAGGTGGCGACGGAGGTGCGGGTCGCCTGTTCGACGCCGTCGGGGGTGAAGAACATGCGGTAGGCGTCGGCCGCCCCGAACTTCGCGACCGCGCGCTGCCGCAGCCGCGCCTGGCCGAGCGCCGCCGACACGAGTGCGGCGGGGTGGGTGCGGCGGAGCCGGGTGGCGGTGGCCAGCTCCCGGGCGGGGTCGTGGTCGCGCAACTCGTCCAGGAGCGCCGTGCCCTCGGGGGTGCGCAGGGCGGCGAAGGAGGCGAGCGGGTCGGCCGGATCGGCAGGGGGGAGGGCGTTCACGGATCCATTGTGGGCCAGCCGGGGGACGCGCCGGGTGCGGTGGAGTGTCGTGGAGGGCGGCCCGGGTCCCGGTGGCAGGATGCGGCGCCATGCAACTAGTACGACAAAAGGAAAAATACGCCACCAAGCCCCACAGGCCGGTCTGCGCCGTCCTGGTGGCCCTGCTGATCGGGGCCGCCGCCTCCGGCTGTGCCGACGACGCCGGCGGGAGGGCCCCGGACCGGACGGAGCCCGTGGCGGGCCCGCCGGGAGCCGCGGCCGCACCGGCGGGCCCCGCCGCCGAGGCCCGGGCCGAGGCCCGGCGGCTGAAGCGGCTGCAGGCCGCCCGGGCCGCCGTCGCCCGGAAGTGGGGCCTGGCCCAGGTGCCGCTCACCGCGCCCGCGCCGCCCGCGAAGAAGCCGCGCATCACCACCCGTGACGGCTTCGAGGTGGAGGGAGGGGAGGAGGAGGGGCTGCCACCGGTCTTCACCACCGTGCCGACCGAGGAGCGGATCGTCTTCCTCACGATGGACGACGGCGCGGAGAAGGACCCCGAACTGCTGCGGATGATGTCCGAACTCGGCATCCCGTACAGCGCCTTCGTCAGCGACTACGAGATCCGCGACGACTACGGCTACTTCAAGGACATGCAGGCGCGCGGTGTCACCCTCAGCAACCACACCCTCAACCACCCCTACCTCCCGGGGCTCTCCGCCGAGGAGCAGCGGCGGGAGATCTGCGGCTCGCAGGACAGGATCGAGAAGCACCTGGGGAAGCGGCCGACCCTCTTCCGGCCCCCGTACGGCAACTACGACGGCGACACCCTGCGCATCGCCAAGTCCTGCGGGATCACGGCCGTCCCGCTGTGGGCGGCCGAGGCGTTCCCCGACCACATGGAGTGGCGCGAGTGGGACCGGGACCTGCATCCCGGAGACATCATCCTCACCCACTTCCGGGGCCGCGAGGAGTGGGGCGGCTCCATGGCCGACCTGATCCGCAACGTCATGCGGACCATCACGGGCAAGGGGTACGCCGTGGCCAGGCTGGAGGACTACGTCTGACGGGCCGTCCGCCGCGCGGAACCCGGTGAGTGCCCCCCGCGTTGTACGGGCGCGGACCCGCCGGCCGCGCCACGCCGGGGTGGTCAATTGGCACTCCGCTTGACCGAGTGCTAATCGCGGTCATAGTCTCAGTGCTGGCACTCCCCACGGGAGAGTGCCAGCAGCACTGCGACAGGGCAGGTCCGGCACCCGCGACGACGGATCGACCTGGTCGCCACCCACAGACTGTTAAACCCCGTGAGATCTCCGAAGGGGGAGACCGGATCGTGTCGACCACCAGCTCCAAGGTTGCGATCAAGCCGCTCGAGGACCGCATTGTGGTCCAGCCGCTCGACGCCGAGCAGACCACGGCTTCCGGCCTGGTCATTCCGGACACCGCCAAGGAGAAGCCCCAGGAGGGCGTCGTCCTGGCCGTGGGCCCGGGCCGCTTCGAGAACGGCGAGCGCCTTCCGCTCGACGTCAAGACCGGCGATGTCGTTCTGTACAGCAAGTACGGCGGTACCGAGGTGAAGTACAACGGCGAGGAGTACCTCGTCCTCTCGGCGCGCGACGTTCTCGCGATCATCGAGAAGTAGTTCACCCACGTTTGCTTCCGTTCTGCGCCCCTGGCCCCCTGCGAGATGACTAGCCGGGTGGTGAGGGGCGCAGTTCGTTTGAGAGGACAGCTCAGCCCATGGCGAAGATTCTGAAGTTCGACGAGGACGCCCGTCGCGCCCTTGAGCGCGGCGTCAACAAGCTTGCCGACACCGTGAAGGTGACGATCGGCCCGAAGGGCCGCAACGTCGTCATCGACAAGAAGTTCGGCGCTCCCACCATCACCAACGACGGTGTCACCATCGCGCGCGAGGTCGAGCTCGACGACCCGTACGAGAACCTCGGTGCGCAGCTGGTGAAGGAGGTGGCGACCAAGACCAACGACGTGGCGGGTGACGGCACCACCACCGCCACCGTGCTGGCCCAGGCGCTCGTCCGCGAGGGCCTGCGCAACGTCGCCGCGGGCGCGTCCCCGGCCGCCCTGAAGAAGGGCATCGACGCCGCCGTGAAGGCCGTGTCCGAGGAGCTCCTCGCGACCGCCCGCCCGATCGACGACAAGTCCGACATCGCCGCCGTCGCCGCGCTCTCCGCGCAGGACGCCCAGGTCGGCGAGCTCATCGCGGACGCGATGGACAAGGTCGGCAAGGACGGTGTCATCACCGTCGAGGAGTCCAACACCTTCGGCCTGGACCTCGAGTTCACCGAGGGCATGGCCTTCGACAAGGGCTACCTCTCCCCGTACATGGTGACCGACCAGGAGCGTATGGAGGCCGTCCTCGACGACCCGTACATCCTGATCCACCAGGGCAAGATCGGCTCCATCCAGGAGCTGCTCCCGCTGCTGGAGAAGGTCATCCAGGCCGGTGCCTCCAAGCCGCTCCTGATCATCGCCGAGGACGTCGAGGGCGAGGCGCTCTCCACCCTCGTCGTCAACAAGATCCGTGGCACCTTCAACGCCGTCGCGGTGAAGGCACCCGGCTTCGGTGACCGCCGCAAGGCCATGCTCGGCGACATCGCCACCCTCACGGGCGCGACCGTCATCGCCGAGGAGGTCGGCCTCAAGCTCGACCAGGCCGGTCTCGACGTCCTCGGCACCGCGCGCCGTGTGACCGTCTCCAAGGACGACACGACCATCGTCGACGGCGGCGGCGACGCCGGCGACGTCAAGGGCCGTGTCAACCAGATCAAGGCCGAGATCGAGTCCACGGACTCCGACTGGGACCGCGAGAAGCTCCAGGAGCGCCTCGCGAAGCTGGCCGGCGGCGTGTGCGTCATCCGCGTCGGCGCCGCCACCGAGGTGGAGCTCAAGGAGAAGAAGCACCGTCTCGAGGACGCCATCTCCGCGACCCGCGCCGCGGTCGAGGAGGGCATCGTCTCCGGCGGTGGCTCCTCCCTCGTCCACGCCGTCAAGGTCCTCGAGGGCAACCTCGGCAAGACCGGCGACGAGGCCACGGGTGTCGCGGTCGTCCGCCGCGCCGCCGTCGAGCCGCTGCGCTGGATCGCCGAGAACGCCGGCCTCGAGGGCTACGTCATCACCTCGAAGGTCGCCGAGCTCGACAAGGGCCAGGGCTTCAACGCCGCGACCGGCGAGTACGGCGACCTGATCAAGGCCGGCGTCATCGACCCGGTCAAGGTCACCCGCTCCGCCCTGGAGAACGCCGCGTCCATCGCGTCGCTGCTGCTCACGACCGAGACCCTGGTCGTCGAGAAGCCGGCCGAGGAAGAGGGCGACGCCGGTCACGGCGGCCACGGCCACTCGCACTAGTACGGCTCCGTACGCCACCGAGGCCCGGTACCCCCGTCGCGGGGGCACCGGGCCTCGGTGCTTCACGGCCGGCGCGGGCCACCGGTCCTTTGCCGGCGTCCCGCGCAGGCCGGCGTTCCGCACCGACGACGCGCGCGCCGCCGGCGGGCGCACCGGGCCGTCACCGGGGGCCGTAGGTACGCCCCGCCCGGGAGGTCACCCCGCCCAGGAGTCCCCGGGGCGCCACCTTCACCAGCCCCATCAGCGCCTTGTACCGCGGATCCGGCACGGACACCGTCCTGCCCCGGGCCAGGTCGGCCAGGGCCGCCGTGACCAGCTTGTCCGCGTCGAGCCACATCCAGCCGGGGATGTTGTCCGTGCCCATCCCGGCACGCTCGTGGAACTCCGTCCGCACGAAGCCGGGGCACAGCGCCATCAGCCGCACCCCCGAACCCGCCAGGTCCCTCGCCGCGCCCTGGGTGAACTGCACGACCCACGCCTTCGAGGCCCCGTACGTCCCCCGCGGCAGGAAGGCCGCCACCGAGGCCACGTTGACGACCCCGCCGCGACCGCGCTCCCGCATCCCGGCGGCCGCCGCCGACGTCAGCCGGAGCACGGCCTCGCAGTGGACCTTCAGCATCGTCAGCTCATCGGCCGCGGAGACGTCGAGGAAGCGGCCCTTGTTGCCGAACCCGGCGTTGTTGACGAGCAGGTCGACCGGGCTCCCGCGCTTCGCCAGCCGGGACTCGACCGCCTCGATCCCGGCGTCCGTGGACAGGTCCGCCGTCAGCACCTCCGCCTCGATGCCGTGCCGGTCGTGCAGTTCCGTGGCCTGGGCGCGCAGCCGTTCCGTGTCACGGGCCACCAGCACCAGGTTGTGCCCGTCACCCGCGAGCCGCCGCGCGAAGGCGGCGCCGATGCCCGCCGTCGCGCCCGTAATCAGTGCAGTCGTCATAGGCGGCACGTTAGTGCCCGGCACGCCCGGGCGGTCGAGCGCCCACCACCCGCCGCTCTCCGGGAGCGCGGGCGGTCCTCCCCGTGGGCGCCGGCCGTCCTCAGGAGCCGTGCGCGGCCACGTACTTCCGTGCCTGCCGGAGCGCCTCCGGGTGCAGGGCGGCCCCGGCCGCCAGCAGGAGCGGCAGCAGTTCCCGCTCGGTCGTGACGGCGCGGAACTGCAGGGCGGCGGTCACCTCGTGGTCCGGGCGGTGCAGGATCTCGACCGGGTCGCCCGCCCGGAGCGACCCGGGTACGACCACCCGCAGGTACGCCCCGGTGGCCGCCGCCCGCGTGAACCGCTTCACCCACCCCCTCTCGCCCAGATGGCCCGCGAACGTGCGGCACGGTATGCGGCCGGCGGTGACCTCCAGCACCACCGTGTCGCCGATCCGCCAGCGCTCCCCGATCTTCGCGCCGCTCACCGGGAGGCCGAGCGTCGTCAGGTTCTCCCCGAAGGTGCCGTTGGGCAGCGGCCGGCCGAGCTCCTCCTCCCAGGCGTCGAGCTCCTCGCGGGCGAAGGCGTACACCGCCTGGTCCGACCCGCCGTGGTGGCGCAGGTCGCACACGGTGTCGCCGGCCAGGCCACTGCCGCCGGTCCCCTTGGGGCCGGGATCGGTGACCGTCACCGGGCCGTCGGCCGGACGTTTGTCGATGCCGGTGACCCCGCCGGGGCTGTCGGTGTCGGGCGAGGCGAGGGGACGGCCCAGGTTCACGCTCAGCAACTTCATGCCCACACGCTAACCATTCAGCCCCCAAAGCCGCCCGGCATTATTCGCTTGTGCCTGCAAGTGCCGCTTATGGTGGGAGGGTGATCGAAGCCCGCCATCTCCGTGTCCTGCGCGCCGTCGCCACCACCGGCTCGTTCTCCGCCGCCGGACGGGAGCTCGGCTGCACCCAGCCGGCGGTCAGCCAGCAGATGAAGGCGCTGGAGTCCTCGGCGGGCACCCCGCTGCTGATCCGCACGGGGCGCGAGATGCGGCTCACCGAGGCCGGACAGGCCCTGCTGCGACACGCGTCAGGCATCCTCGCCGGGCTCACCGCCGCGGAGGAGGAGGTGGCCGCGATCGCCGGGCTGCGCGCCGGCCGTGTGCGGCTCGTGTCGTTCCCCAGCGGCAGCTCCACCCTCGTGCCGGGCGCCCTGGCCGCCCTGCGGGCCGCCCACCCGGGAACCAGGGTGTCGCTCGTCGAGGCGGAGCCCCCGCGCTCGGTGGAGATGCTGCGCGACGGGGACTGCGACATCGCGCTGGCCTTCCGGTACGGGACGGCCGGCGGCGAGTGGGACGACCTGGTGGTCCGCCCGCTGCTCAGGGACCGGCTGGTGGGTCTGGTGGCGGAAGGGCACCGGCTGGCGGGCGCGGAGGCGGTGGGCATCGCCGAGCTGGCGGACGAGTCGTGGATCGCGGGCTGCCCGCGGTGCAGGCGTCAGCTGGTGGAGGTGTGCGAGGAGTCCGGGTTCACGCCGCGGATCGACTTCGCCACCGACGACTACCCGGCGGTCGTCGGGCTGGTCGGCGCCGGGCTGGGCGTCGCCGTCCTGCCGGAGCTGGCCGTCGAGTCCGTCCGCCCCCGGGGAGCCCGGACGGTCAGGGTGGAGCCCGCCGTGGAGCGGGAGATCGTCGCGCTCACCCTGCCGGATCTGGCCCGGGTCCCGGCGGTGGAGGCGACGTTGGTGCAGCTGTCCCTGGCGGCCGCGCGCTGACACGGGCGCGCGC
>NZ_JBEXWB010000232.1:0-10378 GCF_040629645.1 Streptomyces sp. NPDC005899
CGACCTGACCGACCGAGCGGTCACCCCGTCGGCACAGCCCGACGATCTCGGCCTTGAACTCCGGCGTGAACGAACGACGAGGGCGGCGAGGCTTCCTCTTCCCCATGCTCTCCATGATGGACATCCTCCCGGGGCTGAACCCCAGATCTCGAATGTTCGTCAAAGCGGATCAAGCCCAACGGGGGGCGCGCCTGAGTGGAGTCCACCCACCCGATGCACACCACTGTGGCCTCCATCTCGAGGGGCAGCACTCCCACCCCGGCCGCCGCTGGTCAGCGCACCAGGTGCACGGTGCTCTACTGTTAAGCGGAATAGCGCCCACTACTACTACGTCGAAGGCACTTTCACCTGAGGCCGCCGGTTTAC
This sequence comes from Streptomyces sp. NPDC005899, assembly GCF_040629645.1. NCBI lineage: Bacteria > Bacillati > Actinomycetota > Actinomycetes > Kitasatosporales > Streptomycetaceae > Streptomyces > Streptomyces sp. NPDC005899. The sequence goes on from NZ_JBEXWB010000232.1 coordinate 367, forward strand.
CGAGCCCGGCAACAGACCCCTTCTCGAAGGTGTCGTCGTGAAGCTCGTAACCCAACTCGGGGATCCGCGTCTGAGGACGAACGACGGCATGAGCAGGGGAGAACCGTGCGTCGGTCCCCCACCAGCAGGTAGTGGGGGCCGACTGCTCAGGGGCGGTTATCTGCGGGTGATGAGCCAGGCGACGATCAGGCTGGTGGCGAAGTCGCCGGCCCGGTTCGCCACGCCGCACATGAAGCTGTTGGAGACGTTCGGCCTCGGCTTGACCAGCCATTTCCGCAGGTTGGGCGTGATGGTGGTGTGGCGCCTGTCTCGAAGCTTCCTGGGCTTGCGGGGGTTGTTCGCGTTACCCTCCATGCGAGTCCTCTCGTCTTGCGATGGTGGACCGCACAAGGAGCCCTCTCGACCCATGGCCTAGAGAACCGTGTCGAGGTGACAGGGCTCCTTCTGCGTGTCGGAAGTGCACGGGCGGGTGCTGACAGCTGAGGAACACTCAGGTCCTTATGGCCGCGTTCGCCGCATGCCCGGCCTCTGGAGCGTGGTTGGCGGGGGTCGACTGCTGGTTTCTCGTGAGGTGCCGTCGGGTTCCCTGTTGGTTGGCCAGAACCCGTGCGGTGTAGTCGCCTACAGACATACATTGTGATGTATCACTGCGGCGTGTCGTTTCCGACACGCGGGTTGTCCGAATGTAAGGCGGCTCTCCGGGAAGGGACCGGACTCAAAGGCGGCGACCGAGCCGTCCCCGGCACGTCGGGCCACGCTGCTCGCAGAGGTGCTATCCCCCCTCCGTAGCCTGTCGGGGATCCCAGGCGGAGTCAGACCAGCGCGAGTTCGGCGTATGCACGGGCGACTTCCGGGGGCGCATCTCCAGAGCTGCGACGCGGCGGTCGCCGTCCTTCAAGTTCCGTTCTCGGTGGCCTTCGACGATGACTTCCCGGAACTGGGCGTCGGAAGCTCTGATGGCGTGGGAGTCAAACAGACGCGCGGCCGCATGTCGTGGGCCGCCGGCCCCGAGCGAATTGCCCGGATTCGGTGAAGCCGGAGGTAAAGGTTCGCATCGCCTGGGGCGTGGCGAATGCAGCTGTCTTCCCGTGCTCTGCCTGGCGTTGTGAAGGCCGGGGACACCTTGCATCCATGCCGCAAGCGGCCTCGACCTCAGTGCCGATGAACAATGCCGACATGGATCTTGTCAAAGGGCCACCCGGCCAGGAAGTCGATCGCTACCGTCCTCTGGTGACCGATGAACATGGGAATACACCTCACGCAACGCCTGCACCGCCTGCGCCACGACGGGTTCCCGACGACGCCACGTACGAAATGGTCGCCGGAGCCGGCGTGGCCGCGCTCGCCCTGCCTCTGGGTGACGTGGGGGGAGTCGCCGCCGCGTTCCTCACCCCACCGGTCGCACGAGCTTTGAAGTTCGCTGACGAGCGGTTCCGCCGCCAGAGCGACAGCAACGTGCAGACCATGCTGGACGAAGGCGCGTCCGCTGCTCACCTGCCCGCGGACGAGTTCGTCGACGAACTCGCCTCCGACCCCCGCCGCCTCCTCTGTCTTGTCAGCGCCGTCGAGGGCGCGAAAGCCACGGCGTACGACGACAAGATCCGGCTCCTGGGCCGTGCCCTCGCGGCGGCAGCACGAGAGGAAGAACCAACCCGGATCGATGAAGAGCAACTTTTCATCGAGGCCGTACGGAGACTGGAAGCGCCTCACGTGCTTCTCCTGAGGACGATCGAGCGCCGCACCGTGGCGAGCCCAGGAACACTCGACGGTGCCACCGAGATGGAGCTGGCAGAGGAGATCGGGGACTACTTCGCCGGCCGAGGCATCCTGCAACCTCTCTTGAGGCCCCTGGAGTTTCACGGACTCGCACGCCTGCACGGCAGCCCCGGCGCCTGGGACGCGAACATCGCGGACGACATCCCCCCGGGCGCAGGCGGAGCAGGAAAGTGGGTACCCACGCGATTCGGGCGACACTTCCTGCAGCGTCTCACCGAGGCTGAAGGAAGCGAAGCCCAAGAGCCGCATCCGGGCCATGACACGACGACAGGGTTCAACTGGAACGCCTGACCATGCGCCTCCTACCCGCGTCCTGCGCTGCCCTTCCACGGGCTGTCGATGACGTTGGGCCGCATCCGGGCCTGAAGGCCTGTGGAGACGTTGGCCCAATGTCCTGACTCTGTCACTCTGTACGGACGAGTGCCGCAGGCCCAGGGGGAGCAAATGGTCTGGATAATCTTGTCCGCGATGGCCGGTCTGATGGAGGCCGTCTGTGTGGCGTACACGTTTAGCGTTGCGCACCGTATCCGCCGTCTGCCGAGGGAGGCTCCGGTCGAGGAGTTACGGGTGACGCTCTATGAGTGGGCGGCCCTGGGCAGCCGGGAACGGGTGGTGCTGACGGCGCTCTCCCGCGTCTTCCTCGGCTCGTCACCGGATGATGTCCGGACACCGCCGGTCACTGACTACACCCCTCGTGATGCGGTGGAGGACGCGACGATGGCCGCCTGGCGCAAACACGACCCGGCCCGCGCGATCAGGGTCGCGGCGAAGTCCGCAGCGGTCAGGCAGGCCACCGCCAGGCTCGCGGCGCTGCGGATGGTGACGGAGGAGCAACTGGGCCGGACCCTGACCAACGCCCTGGAGGCTCTGCTGTTTCTGCTGTTGAGTGTGGCGAACCTGCTGGTCGCGTCGGTCATCGGGTGGACGGAAGGAGCATCAGGAGCACCGGTCGCGGTGCTGGTCAGCGGTGGTCTGCTGCTCATCGGCCCCGCGGTGTACAGGGCTGTGCGTGCGGTGCCACGGTCGGTGACGGGTCATGACGGTGTCGTGGTCGGCTACCTTGCCCGGCGCGGCGGCCGTTTTCGGTTGGTCGTCGATCCCGAACCCCCCGAGCACGCCACCGCCCTGCTGAGTGTGGCCGGCATCGGAACGGACAGCCCAAGCATGCCGCAGGACCTGCGCCACAAGATCCTCTACCCACCCGCCAACGAACTCAACGGCAGCGGAGGTGTAGGACTGGGAATCTAGGGTCTGTCGTTCGGATCAGCCCTCAAACGCGGCGTCTGGCACCATCGCCGAGATCTTCGAACAGAGGGGCCACATTCGCATCGTGGTCGGTCGGCGACGCTCAGCGTCGCTTCCCTCCTCCGCTCGCGGCTGCCCGCACCAGGCCCTGTCGTACGCCGACCATGCGCGGCCGACACTCCTGCGACCTGCTCCGAACGCCGGATCCTGGGCAGCCGCAACCGTACGAGAACGGCTCCGCCCTCCTGGAGGGGGAGCCGTTCCTGCGCACATGTGCGCTGCTGAGCCGGGGAAGGGGATCAGGCGTGTCGCCGGTTGCCCGTGATGATCCGGTAGAGGGCCAGCAGGATCACGGAGCCGATGATGGCGGCGAGCCAGGTGGAGATATCGAAGAAGCCGTCGATGGAGTCGACGCCGAAGATGACCTTGCCGAGCCATCCGCCGAGCAGACCGCCCGCGATCCCGATGAGGATCGTGACGATGATGCCGCCCGGGTCCTTGCCCGGCATCAGCATCTTGGCGATGATCCCCGCGAACAGCCCGATCAAGATCCACGCGATGATGCCCATGAAGTACTCCTACCAGCGAAGATAAAGTTTGCGTCAACGCCTCGTCTGTTCCATCACAGCCCTTTCAAACCTGATCAGATCCGCCGATCCGCCGACGAGTTCGGCAGCAGCGTGAGCTGCCGTGGCGCCTGCGAGCTCACGACGCCTCAGGGTGGTGGTGATCGCGTTTAGCGGAGTGGATGGTGGTGGCCGCCGGGCTGCGGTGCCAGATCCGAGAGCTCGGTCGTGTCGTAGAAGCGGATCACGTTGTCGAGAGCGCAGAGGGCCGCGTCGAAGGTTCTGCGGGGAGCCCAGGAAGGTGTCACCTCCTTGATTCGACACGCCACGCCTCCAGTAGCTCACGTTCGCGCGTGGCGCTGAGGCCCGCCCGGCGGGGGCGGTCCAGACCTTGCTCGCGCTCCCAGCGCAGCGTGTCCTCCAGCATCTTGGTGCGGGGGCGGTGCCGGAGACCGGCTGCCCGGGCAGCGGCGCCGGTGCGGGCGCTGAAACCGGCCCAGTCGGCGTCGGCCATCCACATCGCGAGCGACTCCGGGCCCATGAACGGCGCGGCCTTCTGCCCGAGCAACCAGTCGGCGTCCGGTTGCACGACGGGCCCGGTGTGGCCGCCGACCTCCCGCGACAGGGCGACCCACTCCGCGAAGGGCAGCACGGGGCCGACCGCGTCGTACGTGCCGGTCGTCCCCTTCTCGGCACAGTCGAGCAGCCACGCCGCGAGGTCCCGGGCGTCGACGGCCTGCGTCAGGACGCCGTCCGGGGCCGGCACGAGCAGAGGTGCCAGCGGCTCGCGCGCCGAGCGCCCGACCCAGTACCCGGTGCGTCCACTGTGGTCGCCGGGGCCGCCGATCAGTCCGGCGCGTGCGATGAGGAGCCGGTCGCCGACCGCGGCCGTGGACGCCTGCTCGCAGGCGGACTTGGCCTCACCGTACTGCTCGGGTCCGGCCTCCTCCCGCCCGGTCGCCGGGAGAAGTTCCGTCGTCTCGTCCGCACCGGGCCGCGCGTGCGTGGCGTAGGCGCTGATCGAGGAGACGTACGACCAGTGCGCCGCCCGGTGACCGAGGGCCGCCAGAGCCCTCCGGACGAACCCCGGCTGCCACGACACCTCGACCACGGCGTCCCAATCCCGGTCCGCGAGGCCCTCGTACGCCGACGGATCGCGCCGGTCGGCGACGGCGAGCGCTGCGCCGTCCGCCACGTCGCCACTCTCCCCCCGGGCCAGACAGGTCACCCGGTGCCCGCGCGTCAGTGCCTGCCGCGCGATCTCACGGCCCACCCACGCTGTTCCGCCCAGAACCAGAATCTCCATCAGGCGACTCAAGCACGGTTTTCGCGCCTGTGGGCTGATGCTTCGCCGTCGGCATAGCGGAGTTGACGCGCCGTTCCCGGTCGCTCAGGGCCGATGGGACATCTGTCCGGCCGGGCGCACGACACCCGTCCCACGCAGGACAGGACTCCTCGCTCTGCCGTGCCGGCCGCCGTCGTTCGTAGACTCGTTCCATGGTCACATCACACACATCGGGACGAGACGACGCCTGGGAGGGTGTCATAGAGGACAAGTCGCGGGGCATGCTCGACGGTTCGAACATGTACCACTTCGTCGAGGTCCGCCGGACCGACGGCGAGTCCCTGAGAGTCCGCGTCGACCGTCGGCTCTGGAAGTCGGTCGCCGTGGGCGACCGCCTGGTCAAGGAGGCGGGCAGCGATCCGGTGAAGGGCTGAACGCGTACGGCGCCGACGGCGGGTCCCGGTGCGGCGGGGATGTCGGTGACGCCGGAACGTGCAGGCGTCCCGGCGCCACCGCCGGTGGCAGCGGCGACAAGCAGGGGCCGAGCCCACCGCCTCGACTTTCCGTCCGCGGCTATGACGCTGAAGGTGTTGGGGAGTGGCACGGTCGTACGCAGAGTCTGCGACGCCTTGGTAGGTCTGGTACTGCGGTTTTGAGCACCCGGCTTCGTATTTCAGAAGGACACGTGCGTTCTGCCGGCGGCAGAACACCGGCCGGATCGGGCTCGCCGATCACTACAGTCCAGTCTCATGACGACGATTACAACGCGCACGGTCGAGTATCCGGCCGACGGTCTGACGATGATCGGGCACCTCGCGCTCCCGGCCGGCGCCGACCGCCGACCCGCCGTTTTGCTCGGACCTGAGGGCGTGGGACTCAGCGACGTCGAGCGCCGCCGGGCCGATGCTCTCGCCGAGCTGGGATACGTAGCGCTGGCCTTCGACCTTCACGGCGGGCGCTATCTGGGTGACCCTGACGAGATGCTGGCCCGTTGCCTACCGCTGCTCTCGGATCCCGATCGGATGCGGGGCATCGGCCATGCGGCACTCGACGTCCTGCGCAACGAATCGCGGACCGACCCCGACCGCATCGCCGCCATCGGCTACGGCACCGGAGGCGCCGTCGGGCTGGAACTCGGGCGCGACGGCGTCAACCTGCGCGCGATCGGGACAGTCAACGCGACCATCACGGGCCGACCGGGCGAGGCAGCGCGTATTCGCTGCCCGGTGTGGGCCGGCGTCGGGTCGGAAGACCCGATCATGCCGCCCGCACAACGCGACGCCTTCACGGCCGAGATGCAGGCCGCAGGCGTCGATTGGCGCCTCACGGTCTACGGCGGCGCCTTGCACGCCTTCCACCACCCGCCGGTGGACCACCCCACGGCCCCCGGCGTCGGCTACCACCCACAGCACGCTCAGCGAGCCTGGCGCGACATCGTCGACCTGCTCGCCGAGTGTCTGCCCGTGACAGAAGATCAGCGAGCCTGACCCAGGTAGAGGGCCTGGCGCCAGGTCTGGTCCGCCTCGGACGCGCACAGTCCCCTCCCCCGCACAGCGAGCCGGGCTTCCAGTACCGCCCGCGTCGCCGACAGCCGCCACGCATGACAACTCGACCGGCACCAGGCCAAGGCTCTCGCCGCGACGGCTACCTCATGCATGACCGGCGAAGGCCCCACACGAGGGTCGGAGAGCGAACGGCCGATGCCGCCTTTCCTCAGCAGGTCAATGCCCGACAGTCCCGGATGATGACTTGCCGCAGTGCTCGGGGGCCCCATGGCCGCTCCCCGAGCGGGACTGCTGGTGCACAAGGGGCATAGAGGCAAGCTGCAAGTGCCGCAGAGGCGATGGCGCCACCGCCCCCACAGTGCGCAGTTCTGCACGATCTCAAGACGATGCTCACTGTCCTGGTCCCTGGGGCCACCTGCTACCGGCCTACCGAGCCCGCGACATCCATTGGCGCGGAGAGGGAGCTGACGGCCACGCCGATGGGGGTAGCTGGGGACGCCGTCCGTGCAGGCGCTCACCGGCCTGGTGGTCGCTCCCTAGCAGAACCAGCCGTTCTGCACATACCCTTCCGCGTTGACGGTGCCCCAGGCGAAACCGCGCACATACTCACTGCCGAACTCCGCGTAGTTCTGGTGCATGGTGAACGTCTCCCCCTGATTGAGATGGGCGAAGGCCGTGCCGCCGTACGAACTCCGGACATCCAGCGTCACCGCGCAGACAGTGAGGCGCTTACCTACGTGACCGTCGTGCGCCCACAGGTAGGGCCCTCCTGCGTATGCGGCGGTGTGCGTTGCAGCGAAGACCAGCGCGGTGAATACAGCTGTGAGCGAACCCAGGACGGCGTTCCGCGCGCGGCGCCGAGGCCGTTGGCTCTCGACGAGCGAAGCGGATCTCGACCGCTGACGTAATCCTGTGAGCACAGTGTTCCCTCTCTCGCCTCACGCGGCGCAGCCCGACCGGCGCACGCCTCACGAGGTAGCCACAGTAGACAAACCGGTTCGGTCTGACTACCCGGCACGGAGCCCCACACCGGATAGCCGCAAAGAGGCACTCAAGGATCGTTTTTACCCGTGCTGCGCGTGTATCTGCCGATTCATGAGGCGTTGGACGGTGGTGCTGGTGAGGCCGAGGAGTCGGTCCACGCCTGCGGGGCGTCACGGGGTTACGGATGGGGTGCGAAGCGACGTACCCCCGTCTCATCCGAGGACGCCCGGTCCGCGTGGTCGCGTGGTTACGCCGTCACAGATGTACACCTAGGTGTATCGCTCACGAGCATTGTTCACGCCGACGGTCATCGGATCTCGTTGTCGGGATGCTTCGCATCGTAATCCCGGCGGGCGTGGGCGATGGGGTCCCGGTGTTCGAGTGACCAGTCGGCGAGTGCCTTGACGAGGTGGGTCAGGCTCGTGCCGGTCTCGGTGAGTCGGTAGTCGACCTGGGCGGGCACGGTCGGATAAACGGTCCGCAGGACCAGCCCGTCGCGCTCCAGCCGGCGCACCGTCAGCGTCAGCATGCGCTGGGAGATCCCGGCGATGGCGCGCTGCAGTTGCCGGAAGCGCCGCGCCCCGTTCGCGAGTTCGACGATCACGAGAACCGACCACTTGTCGCCCACGCGGTCGAGCACGTCACGTATACCGCAGTCGGGGTGGTCCGGCTGCCCGCACGGTTCCAGCTCCGCAGGTCCAGCGGTTACATCGGTGTGCCTCACTGACATGAAGCTGCCTCCTTGTGGAACGGGGGCGGCCGGTTCAGGATCGCCCGTAGTTACTGAAGAGAACCACGGTAGGAGATCGAATCCCAATGATCATGGTGACCGGCGCGAACGGACAGCTCGCCTCCCTCACGCTCCAGGAGCTGGCCGACCGGAAGGTGCCCGCCCTGGCCGGCAGCCGAACACCCTCCGACGGGCAGCGCCACCTGGACTTCGACGATCCCACCAGCCTGGACCTCACCGGTGTCTCGACGCTGGTCCTGGTCTCGGCCGGGTATGCCGAGGACGATCAGGTCATCACTCGTCACCGTGCTCTTCTCGACGCTGCAGTGCGCGACGGCGTCGCGCACGTGATCTACACCAGTCTGACCGGCGCTGGCGATCACCTCGGGTTCGCGCTCGCCCACCGCGTCACCGAGGACCTGGTCAAGGCCAGCGGCCTTGGCTGGGCGATCTTGCGCAACGGGCTCTACGCCGAGCTCTTCGGAGCATTGCTGACGTGGACACCCCATGGCCTGGAGTCAGCTTTCGGCGATGGCGCTCTCTCCGCGGTGGCTCGGGCGGATCTGGCCGCAGCCGCAGCCGTTGTTGCCGCCCACCCGACCGCGCACACTGACAAGACCTATGACCTGGTGGGCGATCCGATCACCGCCGGCGACGTCGCCGAACGTCTGAACATCACCCACCGCACGATCGGGCTCGGCGCGTACCGCGCCCGCCTTCTCGCTGACGACGCGCTGCTGCCGTTCCAGCCGCCGATGCTCGCTTCGATCGCCACCAGCGTCCGCCATGGGTTGCTGAGCAACTCCAGCCCTGATCTCGTGCAGTTGCTCGACCGACCGCTCACCGACGCGCTCACCGTAGCGGCGGACACCGCGGCTGCAATGCGCCCTGGTGCACACTGACGCGGATCACTCATCGCAGCGCACCCCTGTCCTGCGCAAGCGGTCGGCGGCTGGTCCGACGCTGCTTACCCGTCCCGTCGCACGCGTGGCCGCTGAGATGGGCGTCTCTCGTGCGTGGGCATCCAAGTGGGGCAACCGCTATGACCAGCATGAGAAGCCAGACTTCAGCTGAGCCGGCGGACCGGCACCACGTCCTGCGCCGGCTCCCAGGACGCCGCGCACAGGGACTCGGCCACGGCGGCCGCGTAGCGGGCGGCCGCGAGCCAGTGGGCGGCGAAGCCGTCCGTGTCGGCAGGGAGGAGGCGGCCGAAGAGGTCGCGATAGCGTCGGGCCGCAGAGGCGCACAGTGCGGTGAGGAGGCCGGCGGCCGTGGGGAGTCCCGCGCGGCGGATGCGGCGGGCCTCGGCGGTGACGTCGCCCAGCATGCCGAGGGCAGCGCGGCCCGCCGTGACCGTCTGCTCGACCCGGCGCTCCAGAAGGTACAGGGGCGAGTGCGCTGTGGACCCTTCGGGTCGTGGCGGGGCGGGGTGCACGGGAGCAGCCGGGTCCGGGAGGTCGGCTCGGCGCAGGCGGTCGAGGCCGAGGTCGACCGTGCCCTCGCCGGTGGGGTGCGAGCAGGCGAGAAGCGTGAGCCGTGGGTGAAGGGCGGGCACCAGGCGGCCGACGATTCTCAGTCGTGTCCCCGGCGCCGTGGCCAGCAGCATCAGGTTGTCGCGGTGGGCCAGTGCGGGGTGGTCGTCGGCGACGGCGAGCCGGGCGCGGACGCCTCCCTCGCACAGCGCGAGCAAGCAGATGCCGCCCGTCTCCCGCACCGCGCCGAGGAGTTCGACATCGAGGAAGAGCAGGTCACTGTCGCCGCCGTCCGGGTCCGCGTAGCGGGAGGTGGACCGCAGGGCGCGGGCGGCCTGTGCGGACGGCGGCGTCTCCGGCCTCGCTCAGACCGAGCTCCGCGATCCACGCGCCGTAGGTCCCCTCCGGGTCATCCGACATCGTCGCGAGCTCCACCTCCTGGCCGTCCG
>NZ_JBEXWB010000233.1:0-10351 GCF_040629645.1 Streptomyces sp. NPDC005899
CCAGGGCCGGCCCCGGACGGCACGGGCCCGCTCGTGGACGTCCGGCGGGACTGTCGTGGACGCCCGCCGGGCCCGGTGGCCGCTGTGTGCGGACATGCGGCGGCCGCGACGGCGCCCCCTCCGCGCCGCCGCGGCCGCTCCCCCGTGATCCCCGCCGGGATCGGGCCTCCCGTCCGGTCGGGCCGGGCTCGCCGTGCCGGAGCACGGCGCCCTGAACCGGCACGATCCGGACGAAAGACCTAGTTCGTGGGCTCCGACGTGGCGTGCATGTCGTCGGTCGTGGCCGGGCCACCGGTGGCGTGCATGTCCAGCGGCTTGATCGTTCCGCCGGTGGCGTGCATGTCCATCGTGGTGATCTCCCCGGCGCCACCGCCGGTGGCGTGCATGTCCTGCGGCTCGGTCGCCGGCTTCTTGTTCGTCGCGTCAGCCATGATCGTCGTCTCCCGTTGGTGCTGCGTGCTCGGATGGGCGAGGCCCGCCCGGCGGTTCCCCCGTGGACTGCCGGGCGGGCGTCTCAGGGCCGCTCACACTAGTGCGACGCCCCTTCGGTCACCCCGCCTGCCCCCCGACGCGACGGATTGACAACACGAGAGTGCCGGGCGGCGATAAACGAACGATGAACGCCGTCGGCGCCCACGGTTCACGCGGCCGTGATCGTGGCCACGGACGAGAGCAGGTTCCGCACGTCGGCGGCCTCCCTGGAGCCCAGTTCGTCGTAGATGGCGAGAGCCTCGCGCCAGCACACCTGGGCACGGCCGAACTGCCCGATGTGATCGAGGGCGCGACCCAGAAGGGTGAGGACGTTGCCCCGGCGCCACTCGCCACCGACTCCTCGCAGGGCTGTCAGGGCCTGCTCGGCCTGGGTGGCGGCGGCCGCGGAGTCGCCCGCGGCGAAATCGACCTCGGCGAGACGGAAGAGGGTCATCCCCTCCCACAGCCGCTGGCGACTGTCCCGGAAGACGTCGAGGGCCTCGTGCAGCCGGGCCGCCGCGTCCGTGAACTGCCCGCTCCGGGTGAGCGCCATGCCCAGCGCGTAACGGCCGTTCGCACTGCGGAGGGCGTGCCCCAGGCTGTCGTAGATGTCGATGCCCTGCTGGGCGAGGGACACCGCGCTGGTGAGGTGCCCCATGGCCAGGCGGATGCGCGACAGGTTGCACAGGGCGCTCGCCTCGCCGGGCCGGTCCCCGATCGAGCGGAAGCTGCTGATGGCCCGCGTCAGGTACGTCTCGCCGTCGTCGTGCCTGCTCTGGTAGAGCGCCATGATGCCCCGGGCGTTCGGGGCCCAGCACGCGGGGAGCGGGTCGGCGTCCGCGTCACCGAGCCGCATGATCTCCTCCGCCTCCTGCTCCGCCTGGTCGAAACGGCCCGAGGTGTGGTGCACGTCCGCCAGGGTGACCAGTGCCCGCACCTCGGCACGCCGGTCGGCGAACGCGCGGGCCGCGTCCCGCACGGCGAAGGCCGTGCTCTCGTACTGCTTGGCGTTGGCGCCCGACTCGCCCAGGTCGAGCGCCGCCCAGAGAAGGTCCACGGCGCGCCGCAGGGTGCCGGGGGCGGAGCACTGCCGCACGCAGGCGAGCAGCGGGCCGGCCTCCGCGTACAGCCAGTCCAGCGCCGAGTGGCGGTCCGCGAAGGACAGCCCGGCGTGTTCCGTCGGTTCGAGGTGGTCCACCAGCCGGTCTCCCGGCCGCTCCAGCGCGTACACACCCGCGGCCGTGGCCAGGTAGAAGTCCAGCAGGCGGGAGAGGACACGCTCCCGCTCCGCCGGAGGCTGCTCGTCGCGTTCGGCGCACGCGCGCGCGTAGAGGCGCACCAGGTCGTGGTAGCGGTAGCGGCCCGGTGCCGCCGACTCCAGGAGACTGGTGTCGACCAGGGCCTCCAGGAGGTCCTCGGCCGTGTGGAGGTCCAGGTTCAGCAGGGCGGCGGCCGCGGCGAGGGAGATGTCCGGTCCGTCGGCCAGGCCCAGGAGGCGGAAGGCGCGGGCCTGCGCCGGCTCCAACTGGCCGTAACCGAGCTCGAAGGTGGCCTTCACGGCGAGGTCGCCGGCCTGGAGCTCGTCGAGGCGGCGGCGCTCGTCCGCGAGCTTCGCCGCCAGGACCGAGACCGTCCAGGTGCGGCGGGCGGCCAGGCGGGAGGCGGCGATGCGGATGGCCAGCGGCAGGAAGCCGCAGGCGGCCACCACGTCCAGGGCGGCCTCGCGCTCCGCGCGGACGCGTTCGCCGCCGACGATGCGGGTGAAGAGCTGCAACGCCTCCTCGGGTGACATCACGTCCAGGTCCACCAGGTGCGCGCCGGCCAGATCGACCATGCGGACGCGGCTGGTGACCAGTGCCGCGCAGCCCTCCGTACCGGGCAGCAGCGGCCGGATCTGCGCCGCGTCGTGGGCGTTGTCCAGCAGGACGAGGACGCGGCGGCCGTCGAGGGTGGAGCGGTAGAGAGCGGCGCGCTCGTCCAGGGAGTCGGGTATCGCGGAGTCGGGGGTGCCGAGGGCGCGCAGGAACGCGCCGAGGACGATCTCGGGCTCGGCGGTCCGGGCGCCCGCGCCCTGGAGGTCGACGTACAGCTGGCCGTCGGGGAAGTGGGGGCGTGCCAGGTGGGCGACGTGCACGGCGAGGGTCGTCTTGCCGACACCGCCGATCCCCGCGAGCGCGGAGACGGCCATCACGGAGCCCTCGGCGGTCACGAGCCGGTCACCGAGCTCGCGTACGAACGCGGCGCGGCCCGTGAAGTCCGGGACGGTGGCCGGCAGCTGGGCCGGACGCAGGGGTGCGGACACGGGTGCCGGTCCGTCGGCCGGGCGGGCCAGCTCCTCGTCGGCCCGCAGGATCCGCTGCTGCAGCTGGGCGAGCTCCGGGCGGGGGTCGACGCCCAGCTCCTCCGCGAGCAGGCGGCGGGTGTCGGCGTACACCGCGAGGGCCTCGGCCTGCCGGCCGCTGCGGTACAGGGCGACCATCAGCAGTTCGCGCAGCCGCTCACGCAGCGGGTGCGCGGCGGTGAGCGCCGTCAGCTCGGAGACGGCCTCCGCGTGGCAGCCGACCTCCAGATCCAGGTCCAGCCGGGTCTCGGTGAGCTGGAGGCGCCATTCCTCCAGGCTGGTGCGCTGGTTCTCCGCGTAGGGGCCGGGAAGGGAGGCGAGGGCCTCCCCGTCCCACAGGCCCAGCAGCTCGTTGATCAGCGCGCGGGCCTGGTGCCGGTCCCCGCCGCTGCGGGCCTTCTCCGCCTCCGCGGCCAGGTCCTGGGCGGCCGTCAGGTCGAGTGCCTCACGGGGGACGCGGACGGCGTAACCCCCGGACTCGCTGACGAGGGTGTCCTGGCCCAGGATCTTGCGGAGCCGGGAGGCGTACGTCCGTACGGTGGCCAGGGCCTGGGACGGGGGGTCGTCGCCCCAGAGGGCGTCGATGAGCTCGGCGGCCGTGGCGGTGCGGCCGTCGCGCAGGAGCAGGGCGCACAGCAGCGCCCGCTGCTGCGGCGACCCGGACGGCAGGGCCTCACCGCCGCGCCAGGCGCGGACCGGGCCGAGCACGGTGAAGCGCAGGCCGGTGGCGGCCGCCCGTTCCCGCGGAGCACGTTGCTCCGGAACGCGCACGCCGGGTCCGTTCTCGCGGTCCATGATGCCCCCCAGTCCTGCTAGTCCCGCCGGTCCTGCTGACCCCGCTCTGTTCCGTACCACTGGTACCGCGCTCAACAGTCTGCCTTGTTATGGGCGGGCTCGTCAGCATCGGGTGACGCTCTGCACAGGCCCTCGACATGTTCGGGGGGCGGCGGACCCGTGCGGTGGGTGACGCCGTGTCACCCGGCGGGTGAGGGCCCGGTACACCCCGTCCCGTCCGCCGGGGAGGCCGGTGGCGTCGTGACAGGGTGGCATGTGCGCAGGCACCGGCCACAGGCGCCGATGGCGTGCACGGGGGGCCGCGCGGTGACCGGGACGGGCGCTCCCGCCGGCCCGCACAGGACAGGAGCCCCGCTCCTCCGCCGGGGCGGGGGAGCGGGGCTCCTTGGGTACTGCACGCCGGCCGCGATCGGCCGACCCGGGCAACTAGGCCGGGGTGACGTTCTCAGCCTGCGGACCCTTGGGTCCCTGAGTGACGTCGAAGTTCACGACCTGGTTCTCCTCGAGGGAGCGGAACCCGGACGCGTTGATCGCGGAATAGTGAACGAAGACATCCGGGCCGCCGCCGTCCTGGGCGATGAAGCCGAAGCCCTTTTCAGCGTTGAACCACTTGACGGTTCCGGTAGCCATAAGCCCTCCTTGGGCCAAAGGGTTGCCCTGCTCCAGAACCTGCCAAACAAGTCTGAAAACTACAAAAGCCTGCGGGTTACATGCTCCGCAGGCTCTGTACTGCAAGGGAAACCAAACTGCAACTTGCGAGCGAGCCTAGCACGCACGTCGCGGGGAGCGGTAGAGGGAAAGATCACTTCTCCCGGATGTCTCCCCGCGTCCCCGGGAGGCCGGCGGACAGGGGCCCGCAGACCCGCCGGCGGGCCCCGATGACGCCCGCCGGCGGGCACGGGTCTAGCCTCGCGATGTGGACAATTCAACCGTCTCTCCCGTGGAAGGCGACGACCGTCGCAGCAGGCCGCGCGTCGGCCACATCCAGTTCCTGAACTGCCTCCCCCTGTACTGGGGCCTGGCACGGACCGGGACCCTGCTCGATCTGGAGCTCTCGAAGGACACCCCGGAGAGACTCAGCGAGCAGCTGATCAGAGGGGACCTCGACATCGCTCCCGTGACCCTGGTCGAGTTCCTGCGCAACGCCGACGACCTGGTCGCCCTGCCCGACATCGCGGTCGGCTGCGACGGGCCCGTGATGTCCTGCGTGATCGTGTCGCAGCTGCCGCTGGACCGGCTCGACGGGGCCCGGGTGGCGCTCGGCTCGACCTCCCGCACCTCCGTGCGGCTGGCCCAGCTGCTGCTCTCCGAGCGCTACGGCGTCACCCCCGACTACTACACCTGCCCGCCCGACCTCGGCGTCATGATGCAGGAGGCCGACGCGGCCGTCCTCATCGGCGACGCCGCGCTGCGGGCCCATCTGCACGACGCCCCCCGGCTGGGGCTCCAGGTCCACGACCTGGGGCAGATGTGGAAGGAGTGGACGGGACTGCCGTTCGTCTTCGCGGTGTGGGCCGCCCGCAAGGACTACCTGGCCGCGCACCCCGTCCTCGTGGAGAAGGTCCACGAGGCGTTCCTGGCCTCGCGGGACCTGTCGCTGGAGGAGGTCACCAAGGTCGCGGAGCAGGCGGCGCGCTGGGAGCTCTTCGACGCCGAGGTGCTGGAGCGATACTTCACCACCCTGGACTTCCGCTTCGGCCCGGACCAGCTGGCCGGCGTGCGGGAGTTCGCCCGCAGGACCGGCCCGACGACGGGGTTCCCGGCGGACGTGCGGGTCGAACTGCTCGGCGGCTGAGGGCGCCGGCCGGGACAGGCGGGCCACGCTCCCCGCGCAGGCGCCCGGGGCGGGCGGCGGTAGCGGTGAATGCGCGGCTCAGGTGAACGGTGAATGCCGTACCTTCCCGGGCCGCCCGCTTCCGGGACCCAGGGCCGTTCCGCCACGGCCCGCCGTCCCGTTCCCCGGGAGCGCCGCCCGCATTCCGTCCCGCCCGGCCCCATTTCCCGGGAGCGCCGCCCGCATTCCGTCCCGCGCCGATGCCGCGAATAGCCGGCGCCACCGGGCTGCGAATTGCGGACGGCGCCCCGAACTCCCTCCCGGTCCGCGTGCGGGTATCCGCACGGTGAACACCGCCCACCACCGGCGAACGATGTATTCACGCCTTTCGCGGTGGCGAAAACCGCGTTTCGCTCCGTTAGGGGTGAAATCAGCGGAAGGTTCACTGTGACCACCCACCCCGGGACCTCTAGGCTGCCTCGGAGGTCCCACGGTCCACAGGGGGAGACCATATGCAGCCGCTGGAAGCGGGCGAACCGCGGACGATCGGCGCCTACCGGCTGCTCGGCAGGCTCGGCGCCGGCGGCATGGGCCGCGTCTATCTCGGCCGCAGCACCGGCGGGCGGACCGTCGCCGTCAAGGTCGTCCACCCCCACTTCGCCCTCGACGAGCAGTTCCGCGCGAGGTTCCGCCGGGAGGTCGATGCCGCGCGCCGGCTCGGCGCACAGTGGACGGCCCCCGTCCTGGACGCGGATCCGGACGCCCCCGTGCCCTGGGTGGCGACCGGATACGTGGCCGGGCCACCCCTGTCCGACGCGGTCACCCGGTACGGGCCCCTGCCCGAACACGCCGTACGGACCCTCGGAGCGGGTCTCGGCGAGGCGCTCCACGCCGTGCACGCGCACGGCCTCATCCACCGGGACGTGAAACCCTCCAACGTCCTGCTCGCCCTCGACGGTCCCCGGCTGATCGACTTCGGGATCGCCAGGGCGCTCGGCGCGACCGTCTCCCTCACCTCCACCGGAGTCTCCGTCGGCTCACCCGGATACATGGCGCCGGAGCAGATCCGGGGCCTGGACATCTCCGGGGCGGCCGACGTCTTCTCGCTCGGGGCGGTACTCGCGTACGCCGCCACCGGCAACGCCCCCTTCCCCGGCGACTCCTCCGCCGTGCTCCTCTACAAGGTGGTGCACGAGGAACCCGAGCTCGGCGACCTGGAAGGAGAGCTCCGCTCCCTGGTCGCGGAGTGCCTCGCCAAGAACCCCGCCGACCGGCCCGCCCCGGCGGAACTGGCCCGCGCCCTCGCGCCGGGCGGCGCGGCGCAGCTCGTCTCGGCGGGCTGGCTGCCGGGCCCGCTGGTGCGTGAGGTCAGCCGCGCGGCGGTGGCCCTGCTGGACCTGGAGCCGCAGGAGGCGCCGGTGCAGTCGGGGCCGGTGCCGTTCAGCAGCGCGTCCCTCGGAAGCGCGCCGCTCGGCACCTTCGGTCCGCCCCTCCCGTCGCCACCGGACACCGCGCCGCCCGCGACCGACGGGCCGGGGGAGCAGGGCTCCGGAGCCCGCCTCGCCTTCACCGTGGACACCGGGCCGCAGCAGCCCGGCCCGCGCCCGGGGCGGCGCGTCAGCTGCACCGTCGCACTGGCCGTCGCCGGCGCGCTGGCCGCCGTGACCGTGGGGGCCGCGACGATGAGCGACCTGTTCACGGGCGGCGGCGACGACGGCCACGGCAACGACACCGCGGCGCCCCCGGCCGCCACCCGGTCCCAGGGCCCCACGACCGGCACACCGGACGCCCCCGCGGCGTCCGCGCCCGTGAGCGAGCTGCCCGAGGCGTTCACCGGCACGTGGAAGGGACCCGCGACCGAGCGCAGCGGCGCGCCCCACGGCACGGTCACCGCGGTCTTCGTCGAGGGCAGGAGGAACGAGGAGGTGGTCCACCTCTCCTACCGCTTCGACGCGCTCGGCACCACCGTCGTCTGCAAGGGCGTCGGCACGCTCGTCTCGGGCACGGCCACCGAGCTGAGGATTCGCGAGCACGCCGACCCGGACGCCCGCACCGGAGCCCTGTGCACCGGCGGCGACGCCGACCTCGTCTTCACGCTCACCCCGGCCGGCACCCTGCGCTACGCGTCGCACGAGGAAGCCGCGGGGAACCCCGAGGGCACGCTCACCCGGTCCGGCGGCTGACCGGGGCAGGGGCTGGCGTAGGCTGGATCGGTCCGTAGATCCGTTGAAGTACCGCCGAAAGGTGACAGCCCGGTGACCGAGAAGGCCGACCTTCAGCCCGTCCTCGACCGCGCCGCCGAAGGCGGGCGGATCACTCCGGAAGAGGCCCTCGACCTGTACCGGTCGGCCCCGCTGCACGCGCTGGGCTCCGCCGCCGACGCCGTACGCCGCCGCCGCTACGCCGGTACGGAGCACATCGCGACGTACATCATCGAGCGGAACATCAACTACACCAACGTCTGCGTCACGGCGTGCAAGTTCTGCGCGTTCTACGCCGCCCCCAAGGACACGGCCAAGGGCTGGTCGCGCGACCTCGACGACATCCTGCGCCGCTGCGCGGAGACCGTCGAACTGGGCGGAACGCAAATCATGTTCCAGGGCGGCCACCACCCGGACTACGGCGTGGAGTACTACGAGGAGCACTTCTCCGCGATCAAGAAGGCGTTCCCGCAGCTGGTCATCCACTCCCTGGGCGCCTCCGAGATCGAGCACATGGCGCGGATCTCCGGTGTGTCCGCGAAGGAGGCCATCGAGCGGATCCACGCCGCCGGCCTCGACTCCTTCGCGGGCGCCGGCGCCGAACTGCTGCCCGCCCGGCCGCGCACGGCGATCGCTCCGCTCAAGGAGTCCGGCGAGCGGTGGCTGGAGATCATGGAGATCGCGCACGGCCTCGGCGTGGAGTCGACCTCCACCATGCTGATGGGCACCGGCGAGACGAACGCCGAGCGCATCGAGCACCTGCGGATGATCCGCGACGTCCAGGACCGCACGGGCGGTTTCCGCGCCTTCATCCCGTACACCTACCAGCCGGAGAACAACAAGCTGAAGGGGCAGACGCAGGCCACGCTCTTCGAGTACCTGCGGATGATCGCCATCGCCCGGCTCTTCCTCGACAACGTCGCCCACATCCAGGGCTCCTGGCTGACCACCGGCAAGGAGGTCGGCCAGTTGTCGCTGCACTACGGGGCGGACGACCTCGGCTCCATCATGCTGGAGGAGAACGTCGTCTCCTCGGCCGGTGCCAAGCACCGCTCCAACCGGCTCGAGATCATCGACCTGATCCGCAAGGCGGGCCGCGTCCCGGCCCAGCGGGCCACGACGTACGAGCACCTCGTCGTGCACGACGACCCGGCGAACGACCCGGTCGACGAGCGCGTCGTCTCCCACATCTCGTCCACCGCGATCTCCGGTGGCACGGCCCACCCGGAGCTGAAGCTCCTGAGCGCCAACTGACGTACCGGTGCTCACCGTTCACACCGCGCCGCTGGTCCTCCCGGTCGGCACGCCGCCCGTGGCGGCGGGTGCCGTCGCCGTGGACGGCGAGCGGGTCGTCGCCATCGGCCCGTACGACGCGGTCGTGGACGCCCATCCCACGGCCCGCGTGCGCCGGTGGCCCGGGGTCCTCACCCCCGGCCTGCGGCAGTGGCACGGCCCGGCGCTGCTGACCCGCTGCTACCACCCCGACCCGCGCGAGGCCGACGAGCTCGGCGAAGACCCGCTGAGCGGCGCGGAGTTCGAGCGGCTGGCCGCCCGGCTGGACGAACCACGCCGGGCCGGCAGCGTGCGCAGGGGACTGCAGCGGATGCTGAGCCACGGCACCACGCACCTGGCGGGCCCCTTCGGCGACCGGACCGTACGCACGGCGGTGGCCCGCTCGGGTCTCGTGCCGGTCGCCGGTCCTCCCGGCGGTGTTCCGGGCGAGCCGGACCTCGACCCCTTCGTCCACGGCCGCGACCTGCCCGGTTGTGCGCACGGCCCGCTCACGGTCGGCGGCCGTGCCGACCTGGCGGTCTTCGACGTGCCCGGCGAGGCGGAGCTGGCCGAGGCGGGGGCCGGAGCCTGTGTGGCCACGGTGCTCGGCGGCAGGCTGGTCCACCGACGGCGGTGAGGGCCCTGCGACCGGACCCACCGACGGCGGTGGGGGCCCCGTGACCGGATCAACCGACCGCGGTGGGGGCGGGCGCCCGACCGCGTGGTCAGTTGCCCGGCGCCCGTGCCCGGCTACCGGTCGGCCGGGCCGCCGAGGTAGCGGCCGTTCACGTCGTACGGCCAGGCGTTGGACACGCAACCCTTGAGCCCCTTGATCTGCTGCATCATCGCGGGCGCCGGCCGGCCTCGGCCGGGGCAGGTCTCGTGCTCGTGCCCGAGCCAGTGGCCGACCTCGTGGTTGATGATGAGGGCGCGGTACTCGGCCGCGGTCCCGTCGAACGTGGGTGAGCCGAGCTCCCAGCGCTTCAGGTTCACCATCACCTTCTCGCCGACCCGGCAGTTGACCTCCCCGCCGGTCCGCAGTCCGTAGCGGCCGCAGATCTCGTCCGTGGTGTCCGGAGTGGCGATCTTTATCACCAGTCCCGCCGAACCGTCGGCGACCTGGTGGAAGGACGTCCCGCCGCCGTGCGACCAGCCACGCGGATCGGTGAGTATCTTCGCTATGTCCTCGGCGGCCTCGTCGGGATCGACGTCGAGGCCGTCCTCCACCTCCACGCGGTAGTGCTTCCCGCCGGAGGTCTTCGAGAGCCCGGCCCGCGCGACCGTGAAGGTTCCCGGCCCCGACTCCGGTACGTGCGGTGCCTTCCCGGTGCCGGCCGGCGGGGAGCCGGCCGCGGACGGGGCCCCCGTGTCCTCGGCGACCGCCTCCGGTGTGGAACCGTCCGCGAGCGCCGCGCCGCCGCCGGAACCCGGCGGGGGATCCAGCAGCACCACGGCCACGGCGGCCACCGCGGCCAGCGCC
Organism: Streptomyces sp. NPDC005899; assembly: GCF_040629645.1. Taxonomy (NCBI): domain Bacteria; kingdom Bacillati; phylum Actinomycetota; class Actinomycetes; order Kitasatosporales; family Streptomycetaceae; genus Streptomyces; species Streptomyces sp. NPDC005899. Next base: position 10,335 of record NZ_JBEXWB010000233.1, read on the forward strand.
AGCGCGGCGAGAACCGC
>NZ_JBEXWB010000234.1:0-10313 GCF_040629645.1 Streptomyces sp. NPDC005899
CCGCGCCCACGCACGGTGGTCACGGCCAGGCCGGGCCGTGCGATGGTCACGGCCACGCCGCCGTCCGCCGCGCGCGACCCCCACCGGCGTGCCGGCCAGGGGACGCGGGGGCTACACCAGCCCGCGCACCCGCTCCCACAGCTCCGCGTCCACCGAGCCCGCCCTGCGGCGGAACCCCGACACGGCCACATCCCGCAGCTCGTCCGTCTCCAGGTAACTCGGCCGCCCCCGCGCGTCCCCCACCGTCCCCGACGGCAGCGCGATCACCCCGGGCCGCTCCTCGTGGTGCTTGCTGGTGATCTTGGCGACGACCGCCGTGCCGCCCCGTACGGACAGCACCAGGCACGGCCGGTCCTTGGACCCGGGGCCGTCCTCGAACGGCACGTCCGCCCACCAGATCTCCCCCGGCCGCGGCTTTCCGTGCGGCCGTGTCCGCCTCCGCTCCGGCGCCCGCCCCGGCGGGCGGACCCTTCCGCCCGGCCTCCGCGGCCCGCGGTCGCCCCGCCCCCGCCCGTCGGAGACCGCCGCGACGAGAGCCAGCAGGACGACGGCGGCCAGCGCCACCCACCACCACGTGTTCATCACCCGACCGTACCGGTGTCCCCGCCCGCCCGGGCTTCCATCGAACCGGTGACAGCACAGGTGAGTTCCCCCACAACGGCAGGCCGTGGAGGAGCGACCAGCGGTTTCGCGCCTTACGCTCGACGGACCGCACGAACCCTCCTCGCTCCCACGTCTCGGAGGTTCACGCTCCATGAAGCTCACCGTCGTCGGCTGCTCCGGCTCGTTCCCGTCCGCGGGTTCGGCATGCTCGAGCTACCTCGTAGAGGCCGACGGCTTCCGGCTGCTCCTCGACATGGGCAACGGCGCCCTCGGTGAGCTGCAGCGCCATGTGGGTCTGTACGACCTCGACGCCATCTTCCTCAGCCACCTCCACGCCGATCACTGCATCGACATGTGCGCGTACTTCGTCGTCCGGTACTACCGCTTCGACGGCGGGCGCCCCGCCGCGATCCCCGTGTACGGCCCCGAGGGCACCGAGCAGCGGCTGACGACCGCCCACGCCGACACCCCGTCCGACCACGCGATGGGCGAGGTCTTCGACTTCCACACGCTCAAGTCCGGTTCCTTCGAGATCGGCCCCTTCTCGGTCCGCACGGAGAAGCTCCGCCACCCCGTCGACACGTTCGGGATCCGCGTCGAGCACGACGGCCGCTCCCTCGCCTACTCCGGCGACACCGGCGTCTGCGAGGGACTGGCGGAACTCGCCGAGGACGCCGACCTGTTCCTCTGCGAGGCCTCGTTCGTCCACGGCAAGGAGGACATCCCCGACCTCCACCTCAACGGCCGCGAAGCGGGCGAGTACGCCGCACGCGCCGGAGCGGGACGCCTGGTCCTCACGCACATCCCGCCGTGGACCGACGCCGAGCGCAACCTCGCCGACGCCCGCGAGGTCTACGACGGCCCGGTCGAGCTGGCCGCGCCGGGCGCGGTGTACGAGATCTAGCGCATTCGGCGCCCCGGACACGACGGAGCCCCCGCCATCCCTTCGAGCGGGAGGCGGGGGCTCTGCCGTGTCCGTGACGGGCCGTTGGGGGCTTACGCCTTGGTCAGGTCCTCGACCTCTTCCTCGGGCTCACGGCCCGGGGTGGTGAGGTTGAACTTGGTGATGGCGAACCGGAAGACCACGTAGTAGATCGCCGCGAAGACGAGGCCGATCGGGATGATCATCCACGGCTTCGTCGCCAGGTTCCAGTTCAGGAAGTAGTCGATCGCGCCGGCGGAGAAGCTGAAGCCGTGGTGCACGCCCAGGCCCCACGTGACGGCCATCGACACGGCGGTCAGCACCGCGTGGATGACGTAGAGCAGCGGCGCGATGAACATGAACGCGAACTCGATCGGCTCCGTGATGCCGGTGACGAACGAGGTCAGCGCGAGGGACATCATCATGCCGCCGACGGCCTTGCGGCGTTCGGGCCGGGCGCAGTGCGTGATCGCCAACGCGGCGGCGGGCAGCGCGAACATCATGATCGGGAAGAAGCCGGACATGAACTGACCGGCCGAGGGGTCACCGTGGAAGAAGCGCGGCAGGTCGCCGTGCCACATACCGCCCGCGGAGTCCTTGAAGGAGCCGATCTCCTGCCAGGCCACCGTGTTCACGAACTGGTGCATGCCGACCGGCAGCAGAGCGCGGTTGACGACACCGAAGACACCGGCGCCGATGGCGCCCAGTCCGGTCATCCACTCGCCGAAGTTGGTGATGAGGTCACCTATCGGCTCCCAGACCAGGCCGAAGAGAACACCCATGACGGTGCCGACGAAGGCCATGATGATGGGGACGAGCCGGCGGCCGTTGAAGAAGCCGAGCCAGTCCACGAGCTTGGTGCGGTGGTAGCGCTGCCAGATGACGGCGGCCAGGAGGCCCATGATGATGCCGCCGAAGACCTTCGGGTCGTTGTACGTCGCGGCGACGTCCACGCCCTTGTTGGCGGTGGTGTTGACGACGGCGTCGGAGGTCGGGAACGCGGTCAGCACGTTCTTGTAGACCAGGAAGCCGACCAGGGCGGCGAGCGCGGTGGAACCGTCGGCCTTCTTGGCGAAACCGATGGCGATACCGACGCAGAACAGCAGCGGCAGGTTGGCGAAGACCGCGTCACCGGCAGTCGCGAAGACCGTGGCGACCTTGCCCCAGCCGAGGCCGTCGGCCCCGAAGACATCGGGCTGGCCGAGGCGGAGCAGAATGCCCGCTGCCGGCAGCACGGCGATCGGCAGCTGCAGGCTGCGACCCACCTTCTGCAGGCCCTGGAACACGCCGGCGCCCCGCTTCTTCGCGGGCGCGGCCGGAGCGGTGTCCGTACTCATCAACTTCCTCCAGTAGGCAAGGCGCCGCCATGGACAGGGATCGCGGAGGGCGGCGACTCGAGGAACGCGGCGGGGGACGGCCGCGTGGTCTGGACCACTCAGTGGTGTAGACCAGTTTTAGCACGGTGAGGGTTAAATAAGGAACCTGCAATTCCCTCCCATGTGCGGTGTAGTTCCACCAGCACCCTGGGTGACGCGGCGAAGGCCCCCGGACCGTCGGGTCCGGGGGCCTTCGCGCGGGGCGGGAGGGTTACTTCGTCAGGTCCTCCTCCACCTTCTCCTCCTCGTCGGGAGGTTCACGCCCTGGGGTCTGGAGGTTGAACTTCGTGATGGCGAACCGGAAGACCGCGTAGTAGATGATCGCGAAACAGAGCCCGATCGGGATGATCAACCACGGCTTCGTGTCCAGGTGCCAGTTGACGACGTAGTCGATCAGTCCGGCGGAGAAGCTGAACCCCGCGTGCACCCCGAAGGCCCAGGTGACGCCCATCGAGACGCCGGTGAGGATCGCGTGCGCGCCGTACAGGAGCGGCGCGACGAACAGGAACGAGAACTCCAGGGGCTCGGTCACGCCCGTCACGAACGACGTCAGGGCCACCGACAGCATCAGCCCGCCGACCTCCTTGCGGCGCTCCGGCCGCGCGGTGTGGGCGATGGCCAGCGCGGCCGCGGGCAGGCCGAACATCATGATCGGGAAGAAGCCCGAGGTGAACTGGCCGGCCGAGGGGTCCCCGGCGAAGAAGCGGGAGATGTCGCCCTGGACGGTGCCGCCGTCGCTCCCCGTGAACTCGCCCGCCTGGAACCAGAAGAACGTGTTCAGGAACTGGTGCATGCCGATCGGGATCAGTAGCCGGTTGGCGAAGCCGAAGATCGCCGCGCCCCACGCGCCGAGATCGATCAGCTGCTTGGCGAACCACGTCAGCGCGTCACCCACCGGCTGCCACAGCAGCCCGAACAGCACGCCGAGGATCACGCAGAGGAACGCCATCAGGATCGGCACGAGCCGGCGCCCGTTGAAGAAGCCGAGCCAGTCGACCAGTTTGGTGCGGTGGTAGCGCTGCCAGACGACGGCCGTGAGCAGCCCGATGATGATGCCGCCGAGCACCCCCGGGTTCTGCGGTACGCCGTCGGGTGTGGCCTCGGTGACCGTGTCGTCGACGGGGAACGCGGCCAGCACGCCCCGGTAGACGAGGAAGCCGACGACCGCGGCGAGCGCCGTCGAGCCGTCGGCCTTCTTCGCGAAGCCGATCGCCACCCCGATGCAGAACAGCAGGGGCAGGCCCACCTCGCCGTCGAGGATCGCCGTCCCGCCGTTGAGGAGGACCTTGGCGAACTTGTCCCAGAAGGCACCGTGCAGGGAGGAGTCGAAGAGGTTGCCGAGGCTGACCAGCAGGCCCGCCGCCGGCAGGACGGCCACCGGCAGTTGCAGGCTCCGGCCGACCTTCTGCAAGCCTTGGACCGGCCCGTTCCACCACTTGCGCTGCGGTGCTGCAGCCGCGTTCGAGCTCATCGGCATCCTCCCGGAACACGCCAGGTTTGGCGGGCGTTGCAAACTGGTGTAGACCAGTCGCGATACGGTGCGGAGCCCGCCGAAAGACAGGGCGCCGGTGATCGTCATCATTGGGGACTGCGCGGTTACCCGCCCGTGAAGTTGGGCCAACCGTGCGTTACCGTGACGAAACGGACCCACGGTGGGCCGCCCACGCACGCACAGACCAGGAGAAGGACATGGCCAGCAAGGCTGAGAAGATCGTCGCCGGGCTCGGCGGTATCGAGAACATCGACGAGATCGAAGGCTGCATCACCCGGCTCCGCACCGAGGTGCACGACCCGAGCAAGGTCGACGAGGCCGCGCTCAAGGCCGCCGGCGCCCACGGCGTCGTCAAGATGGGGACCGCGATCCAGGTCGTCATCGGCACCGACGCCGACCCCATCGCCGCCGACATCGAAGACATGATGTGACCGTCTGACCTCCCGGCCCACCCCGGCCGGCCCACCGCGGTCCCGCACCGCACCGCAGGCCCCGCTCCCGCCGACCCCACCGGCGCGGAGCGGGGCCTGCGGCACGGGCACCGGCCCCGCCGGGCCGCCACCCGACGGCCGGCTAAGGGGCCCGGCGGCACCCGAACGGAGCCACCCCCGCCAGCCGATAGGCTCGGCGCCATGTCTCGCATCGACGGCCGCACCCCCGAACAGCTCCGCCCCGTCACCATCGAACGCGGATGGAGCAAGCACGCCGAAGGCTCCGTACTCGTCTCCTTCGGCGACACCAAGGTCTTCTGCACCGCCTCCGTCACCGAGGGCGTCCCGCGCTGGCGCAAGGGCAGCGGCGAAGGCTGGGTCACCGCCGAGTACTCCATGCTGCCCCGCTCCACGAACACCCGCGGCGACCGCGAAGCCGTGCGCGGCAAGATCGGTGGGCGCACCCACGAGATCAGCCGGCTCATCGGCCGCTCGCTCCGCGCCGTCATCGACTACAAGGCGCTCGGCGAGAACACCGTCGTCCTGGACTGCGACGTGCTCCAGGCCGACGGCGGTACCCGCACCGCCGCCATCACCGGTGCCTACGTCGCCCTCGCCGACGCCATCTCCTGGGCCCAGGGCAAGAAGATCGTCAAGCACGGACGCAAGCCCCTCACCGGCACCGTCGCCGCGATCAGCGTCGGCATCGTCGACGGCGTCCCCCTCCTCGACCTCTGCTACGAGGAGGACGTCCGCGCCGAGACCGACATGAACGTCGTCTGCACCGGCGACGGGCGCTTCGTCGAGATCCAGGGCACCGCCGAGGCCCAGCCCTTCGACCGCACCGAACTCGGCGCGCTCCTCGACCTCGCCACCGCCGGCTGCACCGACCTGGCGGCCCTCCAGGCCGAGGCGCTCGCCCGCACGCTCGGGAAGTAGATCCGGGTAAGGAAGCAACCAGGAAGGCGCCGCAGAGCGTCGTCACGCGTACGGGCGCACGGGTCGAACCGTGCGCCCGTCCACGCATCCGCCCCGGGGAGGGACCGCACCATGGCATCGCGCCGCCACCACCGCACCGCACTCGCCGTCACGGCCACCCTGCTGACACTCACCGCGGCAGCCGGCTGCGGAGCCGTCGACAAGGCCCTGGACTGTGTCCGCACCGCCGACGCCATCGCCACCAGCGTCGACAACCTCCAGCAGGCGGTATCCAACGCCTCCGACGACCCCACGCAGGCCTCCGAGGCCCTGGACCAGATCGACAAGGAACTCCGGCAGCTCGGCGACACCACGGACAACGCCGACCTCGGCAAGGCCGTCGACGACCTCCAGGCGGGCGTCACCAACGTCCGCGGCTCCATCGAGAAGGGCGACGCCACCCCCGACATCACCCCGGTCACGGACGCCGCCACCGAGATCGGCAAGGTCTGCACACCCTGATCCCCGGCGATAATCGACGCATGACCCGCCTGATCCTCGCCACCCGCAACGCCGGGAAAGTCACCGAACTCCACGCGATCCTCGCCGACGCGGGCCTCACCCACGAACTCGTCGGCGCGGACGCCTATCCCGAGGTCCCGGACGTCCGGGAGACCGGCGTCACCTTCGCCGAGAACGCCCTCCTCAAGGCGCACGCCCTGGCCCGCGCCACCGGCCACCCGGCCGTCGCCGACGACTCCGGCCTCTGCGTCGACGTCCTGGGCGGCGCTCCCGGGATCTTCTCGGCCCGCTGGTCCGGCACCCACGGGAACGACCAGGCCAACCTGGACCTGCTCCTGGCCCAGCTCTCCGACATCGACACCCCCCACCGCGGGGCCTACTTCGCCTGTGCGGCCGCCCTGGCGCTTCCCGACGGAACCGAACGCGTGGTGGAGGGCCGCCTGACCGGCATCCTGCGCCACGCCCCCGCGGGGAGCCACGGCTTCGGCTACGACCCGATCCTCCAGCCGGACGACGAGACGCGCACCTGCGCGGAGCTGACCCCGGCGGAGAAGAACGCGATCAGCCACCGGGGGAAGGCGTTCCGCGCGCTGGTGCCCGTGGTGCGCGAGCTGGTGGGCTGAGCCGCCCCGTCACACACGCCGCGAGGGGCCGGCCCCGGTCAGGGCCGGCCCCTCGCGGTTCCGGTGCGGCCGGTGGGATTCGAACCCACACGGGATTTCTCCCACGGCGATCTAAACGCCGCTCGGCTGCCAGTTACGACACGGCCGCATGTCCTGGACCATGCTAACGGGAGGCCGTCCCGCACGGTACGCGCCCACGGACCACTTGACGCCGTCGCCCGTCCGCCGCACCGCGCGTCCGCCGGTGCGGACGCCCCGCCGATGCCCGCCGGCGCTCCGGCCGGGCGCCGTCCGTGTGGTCGCTCCCGGAGCGCCCCGGAAAGCGGAAGGTCCCGCACCGCTTCTGGAGCGGTACGGGACCTCGCGGGAGGACCGTGCGTCAGAACTTCGGCTCGGGGCTCTGGGCGTGGACCAGTTCGGCGGCCTCTTCCTCGGTCTCGACCGAGGGCGGGGAGCCGGCCAGGGGCTTGTTGGCGGTCTCCTCCATGCACGCCACCGCGATCACACCGACCAGGGCCGCCGCCATCGCGTAGTACGCCGGCATGAGGTTCGAGCCGGACCAGCTGATCAGCGCCGTGATCACCAGCGGGGTCGTGCCGCCGAAGATCGAGGCGGAGAGGTTGTAGCCGACCGACAGTGATCCGTAGCGGACGTTCGTCGGGAAGAGCGCGGGCAGGGCGGCCGACATCGTGCCCAGCATGCAGACCAGGGACAGGCCGAGCATCAGCATGCCGATGGCGATGGCCGGGATGCTGCCCTGGCGGATCAGGAGGAAGGAGGGGAGCGACAGGACGAGGAATCCCAGCATGCCCGCCATCAGCAGCGGCTTACGGCCGAAGCGGTCGGAGAGCTTGCCGAACCGGCTGATGACCAGCATCAGGAAGACCATGACGGCGAGCAGGATGAGCAGCCCGTGGGTCTCGCTGTAGCCGAGCTCGTCGGAGAGGTACGTCGGCATGTACGACAGCAGCATGTAGTCGGCGATGTTGTACGCGCCGACGAGCGCGATGCACAGGATCAGCGTGGGCCAGTACTGCCGGAAGATCTTGGCGAGGTCGCCCTTGGCGGTGGACTCGACGTGGTCGGCGGCCTCGGTGGCGTGGGCGGTGCCGCCCTCGAGCTTCTGGAAGGCCGGGGTCTCGTCGAGGCGCAGTCGCAGGTAGAGGCCGACGAGGCCGAGGGGGCCCGCGACGAGGAACGGGATGCGCCAGCCCCAGGACTCCATCTGCCCGGTGTCCAGCAGGGCGTAGAGGAGGGTGACCAGGCCCGCGGCGCCGACGTATCCGGCGAGGGTGCCGAACTCGAGGAAGCTGCCGAAGAAGCCGCGGCGCTTGTCGGGGGCGTACTCGGCGATGAAGGTGGACGCGCCGCCGTACTCGCCACCGGTGGAGAAGCCCTGGAGCATACGGAAGAAGATCAGCAGGACCGCCGCCCAGACGCCGATCGTGCCGTGGGACGGGATCAGGCCGATGGCGAAGGTGCCGATCGCCATGAGGATCATGGTGAGGGCGAGGACCTTCTTGCGGCCGATCTTGTCACCCATGGGGCCGAAGAACATTCCTCCGAGCGGGCGCACGAGGAAGGCCACGGCGAAGGTCGCGAACGAGGAGAGGAGCTGGGTGGTGTCGTTCCCTGACGGGAAGAAGACGTGCCCGATTGTGACGGCCAGGTAGGAGTAGATACCGAAGTCGAACCATTCCATGGCGTTACCGAGAGACGCCGCCTTGACCGCGCGCTTGACCGCCTGGTCGTCGGTGATCGTGATGTCGGTCCGACGGAGCCGGGGGTTCTGCCGCTTCCTGATCGCGCGGAAGAGCGCGGGGTGGCGTTTGACCGCGTCCGGGTCGGCCGCCTGTGGGGGGTCGGAGGCCGCCATGGCCGGTTCCTTTCCTTGAACGATGTTTCAGGAAAGGCTTCTGCGCCGTCATGGCGTGTGCAAACCGGATCCGTGGCCGAATGCGATGCCGGTCACATCGATCTGAGGTTTCCGGCCACGGCGCGCCCGCTCGGTCTCAGATACCGAGATCCCTGATGATCTTCGCCACGTGGCCGGTCGCCTTGACGTTGTAGAGAGCCCGTTCCACCTTGCCCTCTTCGTCGACCACGATCGTGGAGCGGATGACCCCCGTCACCACTTTGCCGTAGAGCTTCTTCTCGCCGTAGGCGCCGTATGCCTCCAGCGTCTCCTTGGAGGGGTCGCCGACCAGGGTGACCGCGAGGTCCTCCTTCTCGCGGAACTTCGCGAGCTTCTCCGGCTTGTCCGGGGACACGCCGATGACGTCGTAGCCGGCGCCGGCGAGGAGCTCGAGGTTGTCGGTGAAGTCGCAGGCCTGCTTGGTGCAGCCCGGGGTGAGCGCCGCGGGGTAGAAGTAGACGATGACCTTGCGGCCCTTGTGGTCCGCGAGCGAGACCTCCTTGCCGTCGGCGTCCGGAAGGGTGAAGGCGGGGGCGGTGTCGCCGGGCTGGAGTCGCTCGCTCATGTCTCTCCTCGAGTGGCACGCGGACTGTGTGGCACCGAGCGTAATAGGGGGTGCCGCCGGGTGTCGGGGCGGCTCAGCTGACAGACTGTCGATGACGGTTTACCCGACGAAGACCACGGAGGCGGCGCAGTGTCGGAAATCAGGACCCCTGCGCAGATCGAGGCGGACATCATCAGCAGGCGTGAGCGGCTTGCCGTGGTGCTGGACGAGATCGGGGTGCGGATGCACCCGAAGACGATGATGGGCGACGCCAAGGCCAGGGTGGCGTCGACGGTGGACCGGACGGCCGGGCGCGCGTTCGTGGCGGTGAACCGGTCGGTGTCGGACGTGCGCGCGCAGTTCGTCGCGGAGGACGGCTCGCCGCGGCTGGAGCGGGTGGTCCCCGCGGTGCTGGTGGTTGCGGGGGCGGTGGCGCTGCTGACGGTGTCGGCGCGGCGCAGGAAGCGCTGACACCCCGTCGCCGGCGGCCCGGAGGCGTGGGGGCGGGTGCGGGGCAGGTAGATTTCCGGGCGTGAGCGACAACGGCGTGAGCGAGAACCCCGACGACAAGCTGCCCATTCGCATGCTGCACGACCGTGTGCTGGTCCGGTCCGATACGCCGGAGGGTGAGCGGCGGTCGGGGGGCGGCATCCTGATTCCGGCGACGGCCGCGGTGGGGAGGCGGCTCGCCTGGGCCGCGGTGGTCGCGGTCGGCCAGAACGTGCGGACGGTGGAGCCGGGTGACCGGGTGCTGTACGACCCCGAGGACCGTGCGGAGGTCGAGGTGCGGGGCGTGGCCTACGTGCTGATGCGGGAGCGGGATCTGCACGCGGTGGCGGCGGACCGGTTCGAGGGGTCCGTGGACTCGACGGGCCTGTATCTGTAGGACGCGATCGCAGGACGGGGTCGTGTGTACGGCTCGGCGCGGGGCGGACGCCTCGCGGATCTTCCGGGTGAGGTCCAGGCC
>NZ_JBEXWB010000235.1:0-10216 GCF_040629645.1 Streptomyces sp. NPDC005899
GCCGCCGCCCCTTCGGTGCGGACGCCCGCCCCGGACGGGCTCGTCGCGCCGGTCACGCCGCGGCGCGGCCTCCCCGTGGTCACGCCGTAGCGTGCCGGCGGAGGGCTTTCGCCGGGCGGGGCCTCTCAGAGCGGCAGCAGGTCGGGCCGCTTGGCCGCGACGTGGTCGCCGGACGACTCGCCGCGGATCCGGCGCCCGATCCAGGGGACGAGGTACTCACGTGCCCAGAGGATGTCGTCACGCCGCACTTCGAGCGTCCCGCGCTGCACCTGCGGGGGCCACACCTGGTCGGGGTCGGCCGGCACCTCGATGCCCAGGACCTGGGCGGCACGCAGTGCGACCCGGGTGTGTCCCTCGGCCGAGAGGTGCAGCCGGTCGGTGTCCCAGGCACGCCTGTCCTGGACGGACCGCAGGGACCACAGGTCCAGGACCGGGCAGTCGTAGCGGTCGGCGATGGAGCGGACGTGGGCGGTGTACGTGGCGATCTTGCCGCGCAGGTGCCGCAGCACCGGGATGCCACGGGTGTCGAAGCCGGTGGTGACCATCACGGTGCCGACCGCCCGCGTGAGGTCCGCGACCGCGCGCTCGAAGCGTTCGGCCACGTCGTCCGGGTCGGAGCCCGGCCGGATGATGTCGTTGCCGCCCGCGCAGAAGCTGACCAGGTCGGGGGCCAGTTCCTTGGCGCGCGGCACCTGCTCCGCGACTATCTGGTCGAGGAGGCGCCCGCGTACGGCGAGATTGGCGTATCGGAAATGCCCGTGCGGGTCGTCCACCGGTCCGGCCGCCGCGTCGGGTACCGGGAGCTGGTCCGCGAGGAGGACGGCGAAACGGTCCGCCCAGCCGACCAGTCTCCCGTCGGGGCCGGGGTCTCCGACGCCCTCGGTGAAGCTGTCGCCAATCGCTGCGTACGACCCGATGATGCCTCGTTGTGTGTTTCTCGAATCGTCTGCCACAAGGGAATATCCTGCACCCTCGAATGTGACCTACGCGACCGTAATACGGGGTTGACGGGTGGTGAGATAGACCACCCGGTCAGATTTTGGTAAAGCCGGAATAAGAAGAGGGGCGGTGCGCCGCCGCGCACCGCCCCTCTTCCCTGCCGTTCTGCCGGACCACTGCCCGACACGGCCGCCACGCCTCGCGGCTGCGTCAGATGGAGACGCCGTGCGAGCGCAGGTAGGCGATCGGGTCGACGTCCGAGCCGTAGCCCGGGCCGGTGCGGACCTCGAAGTGGAGGTGCGGGCCGGTGGAGTTGCCGGTGGAACCGGAGAGGCCGATCTGCTGGCCGCCGGTGACGGTCTGGCCGGCCGAGACCTCGAGCGAGGACAGGTGGGCGTACTGGGAGTACATGCCGTCGCTGTGCTGGATGACGATCTCGTTGCCGTACGCACCGCTCCAGCCGGCCGAGACCACGGTGCCGGGGCCGATGGACCGGACGCTCGTGCCGGAGGCCGCCTGGAAGTCGGAGCCGGTGTGGTAACCGCTGGACCAGCTGGAACCGGCGGCGTGGTACTGGGTGGTGACGCCGGCGCCCGCCACCGGGGTGGTGTAGCCGGAGCCGTTGCTCTCGTCCGTCGCCGCGGAGGCGGCGGTGGCGTCGGCGGTCTTCTCCGCCGGGGCGGCGGCCTTGGGCGCCGCGGCCTTCGGGGCGGGCTCGGACGGAGCCGGCTTCGCGGGCGCGGCCTTCTCGGCGGGGGCCGACGCCTTGGCGCCGAGGATCAGCTTCATGCCCGGGAGGATCAGGCTCGGGTTGTCGCCGACGACCTCGCGGTTGTCCTTGTACAGCTTCTGCCAGCCGCCCTCGACCTTCTGCTCGGCCGCGATCTTCGACAGGTAGTCACCGGAGACCACGGAGTAGGTCGTGGGGGCGCTCTGCTTCTTCGCCACCGACGCGGTCGGGGCGGCCTGGGCCGCCGCGGCTGCCGGCTTGACGGCCGGGGCGGCCTGCTCCGCCGCGTTGGCGCCCGTGGCGCCGATCAGCGGAAGGGCGAGGACGGCGCCGCCGGCCCCCGCGGCGATGACGCCACGCGAGATCGGCCCGGTCTTCGTACGGCGGTGCTTACCCTTTGCGGGCATGGTGCTTTCCTCTCCGGCGCCTGCGAGGTGAGCTGTCGGGTGCGGACTGGAGATGCCCGGCCGCGGTGGACGCGACTTGACCCCGAGCCGTCCCGGATCCCTCCGGTCGGCGGCTTACCTGGTTCCCCCGCTCCTGCCACACGTGAGTCGGTGCGGATTCCGGGCGGCGGCAGGATTAGGCGTTCCGTCCGGATTGACGGTGACCGTAAGCGAGTCGGGACGTGGGGAACAAGCCGTCTCCCGCCGACCGGAATGAGCGCTTCATTTCCGCTTCCGAATTCCGGTCACACTCCGTGGATTACCGATCTTGGCTTTCCGCGCGGCATCGGGAATACCCGTCCGCAGTTCCGCCACACACCGTCACGGATATGATCCCGGTCACCTGGGGCCACCCATCTCCCGCATAAGAACGGCATGTTCTACTAAAAGCACCAATACGGACATGTCGCACGCGGCCTTCAGACGCTCCGGACCGGGAGGCCGTGCGCGGGCCGAGGTCACCAAGTTGCTGGATGCACCCATGTCGTATCGTCGCGAGCGTGCCCTTCGCCGGCGAGCGGCGCCGGCGCCAGACACTTCAGGAGTCCTTGTGACGCAGCTGCCAGAGGTTCCGCCGACGGACATCGAACTCACGGGTGTCCGCAACTTCCGCGACGTGGGCGGTCTGCCGACCGTCGACGGCCGGAGGGTGCGCCTCGGGCGCCTCTACCGCAGCGGTCACCTGGCACACGCCACCGAGGCGGACGCCGCGTTCCTCGCCGGCCTCGGCCTGCACACGGTGTTCGACTTCCGCAACGCCGCCGACCGCAAGCTCGACGGAGACGATGTGGAGTTGCCGGGCGTCCGGAATGTCAGCATTCCGCTCTCCGACCCGGCCGACGGCGCCGAGTTCTGGCGCCTGGTGCGGGACGGGGACATCCAGCAGCTGCGCTCGATCCTCGCCGACGGCAAGGGCACGGCGCGCATGATCGCCTCGTACCGGGCCATCATCACGGACCGCACCGCCGAGCACAGCCGCGTGCTGCACGCACTGGCACGGGACAGCGTGCCAGCGCTCATGCACTGCGCCGCCGGCAAGGACCGGGCCGGGCTGTCGATCGCCGTCTCGCTGCTGGCCGTCGGTGTGGAGGAGGAAGCCATCGAGGCGGACTACCTCAAGTCCAACGACGCGCACCGCCGCTACCGCATCAAGCGCAGCGACACCTCGTCCGTGGGGATGTCGCAGGAGGTGCTGGAGCTTCTGAATCCGCTGTTCGGCGCGCACCCGGAGTACCTCGCCGCCGCCTTCACCACGATCCGGGAGACCTGGGGCAGCACGGACCGCTACCTCCAGGAGGGCCTGAAGCTGTCCGCGGAGACCCGCGAGAGGCTGCGTGAACGGCTCCTCGAGGACGCGTAGGGAACACATCGCTCCCCCGGTCCGCACCGCGCACCCTGTCGGCGCCGAGCCCCGATCCGCCCGTCGTCCGCCTGTGCTCGCGCTCAGGCGGCGGCCGGTCGGGGCCGGCCCGGTCAGCCCTTGCCCGCCACGGTGAACAGGAGGAAGAGGAACGCGGCGACGACGTGCCCGGCCACCAGGTAGGCGAACAGCCGGATGATGACGCCCCGGGGCATCTTGCGCTCCTGGGTGTCCTGCCCCTGCGGCCGGCGCGGCGTCAGTGGGTCGTAGTGCTCCGAGTCGGACATGGGGTTCCTTCCTTGCGGCCACGTGGCCGGGGGCTTCCGGGCGGGGCCCGTCGGAGGTCAGAAGCGCTGGGGTCCGCCGCCCAGGCACAGTTCGGCGGTGGGGCTCTGCAGCAGCGTGTGGACGAAGAGGAGCTGGGCACCCCCGCGGGCGAGTGCCGCGATCCGGTGCGGCGTGAGCGAGTCGAAGTGCGCGCTGTCGCCGGGCCCGAGGTCGTGCACGGTCTCGCCGAGCACGACCCTCAGCCGGCCGTCCAGGGCGTACAGCCACTCCTCGCCGGGATGGACGCGGACCAGGTCGCCCTGGGTGCCGTACGGCACGTGGACCCGCAGCGCCTGCATGGCGCGGCCGGAGCCGCCCGCCTGGCGGTACAGCCAGCCGTCGGCCTCGGCGCCCGCTCCCCCGAGCGGTCCGCCCCGGACGATCGCGTCACGTTCGGGCGGCATCTCACCGAGCAGCTCGGAGACCGTCGTACCGTAGATTCTGGCGAGGCCGAGCAGCATGGGCAGCGAAGGCTGGCGGTTGCCGGTCTCCAGCCGGGACAGGTGGGCCGGGGAGAGCCCGGCCCGCCGGGCGGCGCCCTCCAGGGTGAGGCCCCGGTTGCGGCGCAGGTCACGCAGGCGGGGCGCGATACCCGGCAGCTCTGTGTGCGGTCCTGCCTCTGGAGGGTTCATGCCTCCATTGAGCCAGCGTCTTTCCTCACAGGCAACTTTCTTACCTACGAGGCAAAACGCGGCGCCGGAGCCACGGACCGCACCGGACCCACCACCGGACCGGCACCCACCACCGCCCGCCACCGCCCACCGGCTCAGGACGGGGGCACGGGCCGGCGCACTCCGAGGGACCAGGACCACTCAGCGGTGGCGCGGAGCGGGCGCGGGGGCCCGTCAGCCACTGACCGCCTGCTTCACCAACGTCCGCCCGAAGTCCCACATCAGTCCGCCACCGTTGTGCGCGTCGTCCATGACGGCCGTGAAGGCGGTGACGAAGCGGTCCACCTCGGGTTCCCCGATGACCAGCGGCGGGATCAGTTTGATCACCTCCAGGTGGTCCCCGGAGACCTGGGTGAGGATCCGGTGCTTCTGCAGCAGCGGCACGACGACCATCTGGGCGAAGAGTCCCTTGCGGGCCGCCTGCAGCATCGTCCAGCGGCTGCGGAGTTTCAGCGACGACGGCCGGCCGAACTCGATGCCGATCATCAGGCCGCGCCCCCGCACCTCGTGCAGCAGCTCGTAGCGGCCGACGAGCGCGGCGAGCCGCTCGCGCAGGAGGTCACCGGTGCGGCGGGCGTTCGCGACGGTTCCCTCGTCGTCCATCACCGCCAGGACGGCGAGGCCGGCGGCCATGGCCTGGGCGTTGGAGCCGAAGCTTGCCGAGTGGACGAGGACGCGGTCCATGGAGGAGTAGACGCGCTTGAAGATCCAGTCCTTGCCGAGGGTCGCCCCGACCGGCACGTATCCACCGGAGAGCGCCTTGGCCACGCAGAGCAGATCGGGTTCGACGCCCTCCTCGTGCTGGTAGGCGTAGAAGTCACCGGTCCTGCCGAGCCCCGTCTGCACCTCGTCCGCGATGAGCAACGCCCTGTGCCGGTGCAGCAGGTCCTGCGCGGCCCGCAGGAAGCCGGGGGGCGAGGCGTGGACGCCCTTGCCCTGGATCGGCTCGACGACGAGCGCCGCCACGTCCCCGCGCTTCAGCTCGCGCCGCAGGGCGTCGAGGTCGCCGAGCCGGATCGCCGTGTCGGGCAGCAGCGGCGCGAAGCCGTCGCGGAACCCCGCCTCGCCGTTGACCGAGAGGGATCCCGTCGTCAGCCCGTGGAAGGCGTGGGCGCAGTAGAGGATCCTGGGCTTCCCCGTGGCGTACCGGGCGAACTTCAGCGCGGTCTCGACCGCCTCCGTGCCGCTGTTGCCGAAGAACACCCGGTCCAGGTGCGGGCTGTGCTCCAGCAGCTTCTCCGCCAGCAGCCCGGGCAGGGGCTGGCAGTCGAAGCGGGTGAGGTCGGCGAGCCGGGCGTCGAGGACGTCGTGGAGCGCCTTGCGCACGACGGGATGGTGCCTGCCGAGCCCCATCACCCCGAAGCCGGCGAGCATGTCGAGGTAGTCGTTGCCCTCCGCGTCCCAGAAGTAGGCGCCCTCCGCCCGCTCGTAGACCTTGTCGAAGCCGATGGTGCGGAGCATGCGCGGTAGTTGGTGGTTGAGGTGGCGGGTGTGCAGGTCGTAGCGTTCGGCTCCCCGTTCCGCCAGGAGCCGCGCCAGGTCGAAGCCCTCCGGCCGGTCGTCGTTCATGCCCCGCTCTCCTTCCCACGTCCCGCTCCGCTGCCGTCCCCAGGCGCACCAGTGTCTCGCCGAGCCGCCCGGTGATGTCCAGGGGCGTGAGCCCGATGCCGGCGAGGACCTCGGCGCGTCCGGCATGAGGAAGAAAGTGCCCGGGGATGCCGAACGTACGCTGCGGGACGTCGCCCCCGCGTCCCGCAGCGCCTGGCCGATGGCCGAACCGACCGCACCGGCAGGGCTGTTGTCCTCCACGACCGCCGGCCGCCCCGGCCCGGCCGGGATGCGCCGCGGGAGGCGACGCACCACGAGCGGCCCGGGCGGCGGGCTCTCCACGGGTCAGGGCCTCACCGGTTCACGCCGATGGTCTCCCGTGCGGCGCGCAGGGACTCCTTCAGCGAGCCCATGGTCGCGAGGACGGCGGTGGGCTCGTAACCGCAGTGCGCCATGCAGTTGGCGCAGCGCGGGTCCTTGCCCCGGCCGTACTTGTCCCAGTCGGTCTCCTCGATGAGCTCCCGGTACGTGGGCACGTATCCGTCGCTCATCAGGTAGCAGGGACGCTGCCAGCCGAAAAGGGAGTAGTTCGGAATGGCCCACGCCGTGCAGGGGAAGTCCGCCTTGCCCTCCAGGAAGTCCAGGAAGAGCGGGGAGTGGTTGAGCCGCCACCGGCCCCGGTTGCCGCCCGCGAACGACTTCCTGAAGAGTTCGCGGGTCTGCTCGACCCCCAAAAAATGCTCCTGGTCGGGCGCCTTCTCGTAGGCGTAGGCGGGCGAGATCATCATCTCGTCGACCTGGAGCTCGTCGTTGAGGTAGTTGAGCACCTCGATGACGGTCTGCGGGGTGTCTGTGTTGAAGAACGTGGAGTTGGTGGTGACCCGGAAGCCGCGCCGCTTGGCCTCCTTCATCGCCTCCACCGCCTCGTCGAAGACGCCTTCCTTGGCGACCGACTCGTCGTGGCGCTCGCGCAGTCCGTCGATGTGCACCGCGAAGGCGAAGTACGGCGAGGGGGTGAACTTCTCGAGCTTCTTACGCATCAGCATGGCGTTGGTGCACAGGAACACGTACTTCTTCTTCGCGACCAACTGGCGCACGATCTCGTCGATCTGAGGGTGCATCAGCGGCTCGCCGCCGGCGATGGACACCATCGGAGCACCTGATTCGAGGACCGCGCCGACGGCCTGCGCGACCGGCATGCGCTGCTTGAGCACCCCGGCGGGGTGCTGGATCTTTCCGCATCCCTCGCACGCGAGGTTGCAGGCGAACAGGGGTTCCAGCTCCACGATCAGCGGGAACTTGTCCCGCTTACGGATCTTCTGTTCGATGAGATACGTCGCAACCTTGATGGACTGGCGGAGCGGCATGGCCATCTGGGCTCACCTCCTGGGGAGCAGCAAAGATCGGTGCCATTCATGAAAAGCGGGAAGGACGGCGCGCAGGACACGGAATGCCGATATTCCACCGCGGACCGTGCCGATGCGAACGAGCTCATGCTCCGGAGCGTCCACGATCACCCGTACGGCCGCAACCGGGCGTGGCCCGGTCCGCACCGCCGTGCGCAGGGTGGCGGCGGACTCCATGTCCACCGCGATGGCCCCGGTGGCCCGCAGGCCGGCACGCTCGGCACCACGGACGACGTGGTCGGAGCCGGAGAGCGGGCCCGTGTGGACGGTGCTCCCCGGCACGGCCCTGGTCAGCGCGTCGACCAGGAGGCCCGCGCCGGTGCAGGTCGTGGTGCCCGAGGCGTCCCGCGTCTCCTCGGCCACCACCAGGTCACCGGGGTGCATGCCCGGGGCCAGACCGGCGCAGAAGCCCGAGGCGATCACCGCGGCTCCTCCCGACCCGTGCCGCCCCAGTGCGTCGCGGACGGCCTTCTCGGCCGCCCGGGGTCCCATGCCCGTCCGCACGACGGTCACGGGGCCCGGGCCGCCACCGGCCCTGCCGGTGCGCAGGGCCAGCCGCTCGATTCCGAGTGCGCAGGCGATCAGGAGGGGCAGAGGGGGTCCGGGCGGCGCCTGGGTGTCGCCCATCGGATCAGGCCCCCTTTCCGCTGCCCGCGCCGTCGCGGGCGGCGAACGGATCTCCGTACACGTACCGGCCGAGGGCGGTCAGGGGGAAGACCTGCCGGTAGAGGTGGTAGTTGATGGAGAAGTCCCACGGGAAGCCTGTGCCGGTGAAGTACGGCTCGTCCCAGGAGCCGTCGGCCTGCTGCGTCCGGGCCAGCCAGGCGATGCCCCGCTCCACGGCCCTGCCCTCGCGTTCACCGGCCGCGAGGAGAGCGAGGAGGGCCCACGCGGTCTGGGACGCGGTCGAGGCGCCGCGCCCGATCCACTTCTCCTCCCGGTAGGAGCGCAGGTCCTCGCCCCAGCCCCCGTCGTCGTTCTGGACGGACTCCAGCCAGCCGACCGCCCGGCGGACGGCGGGGTGCGCGGCGGGGAGGCCGGCCGCGACGAGGGCGGGCACCACGGATCCCGTCCCGTAGATGTAGTTGACGCCCCAGCGCCCGAACCAGGCACCGCTCGGCTCCTGTTCGGCGAGGAGCCAGTCCACGCCGCGACGGGTGCGCGGGTGGCCGGCGCGGCCCTCGACGGCGAGCATCTCCACCACGTGGCCCGTGACGTCCGCGGAGGGCGGGTCGATGACCTCACCGAAGTCGCAGAACGGCAGCCGGTTGGGGAAGGGGCTGGTGTTGTCCGCGTCGAAGGCGCCCCAGGCCCCGTCGCGCGACTGCATGCCGAGGTTCCAGCGCACCCCGCGCTCGATGGCGGCCTCGAGCCTGTCGGGGTCCGGGTGGCGGACCCGTCGCAGGGCCAGGACGACCTCGGCGGTGTCGTCGATGTCGGGGTAGTTGTCGTTGTGGAACTCGAACGCCCATCCACCCGGAGCCAGTCCGGGTCTGCGCACGGACCAGTCACCCGGCCGGACGATCTCCTCGCCGAGCATCCAGTCCGCCGCCTTCACCAGCGCGGGGTGGTCGGGACTCACCCCGGCGTCGGCGAGCGCGATGGTGGCGAGGCAGGTGTCCCAGACCGGGGACTGGCACGCCTCGACCATGCGGGCACCGTCCTCCCGCCGGACGGTGAAGCGGTCCAGCGAGGCGAGCCCGGCCTTCATCACCGGGTGGCCGAGGTCGTAGCCGAGCAGGTGCAGGGCGATGAGGGAGTACACCGCGGGCGGCTGGATCCCGCCCCAGCAGCCGTCGTTCTCCTGCCGCTCGATGATCCAGCGGGCCGCGGCGTTCATGGCGATGCGGCGCACCCGGCGCGGAGCGACGCGGTGGTAGGCGTGCAGCGCCTTGTCGAGCCGCTGGAAGACGCCGTCCCAACTGGCCGCGGGGGCCAGGGGTTCGGGCGGGTTGGGGCGCGCGGGGTCGGTGTGCAGCTCGTCGAGGGCGAACGGTGCGGGGCGTACGGGCCGCATCGCCGAGACGATGGTGAGGGGCACGATGGTCTGGCGTGCCCAGCAGCCGAAGTCGTAGATGTTGAGCGGTACCCACGGGGGGAAGAACATGAGCTCGGGCGGGAGCTCCGGCAGGTCGTCCCACTTCCACCAGCCGAACAGCGCGAGCCAGATCCGGGTGAAGACCCGGGACGCCGCGATGCCCCCCTGGTCCCTGACCCAGCGGGCCGCCCGGATCATGTGCGGGTCGTCCGGCCGGTCCCCGGCCAGCCGGAGTGCGACGTACCCCTCGACGGTGGCGGAGAGATCGGGAGGCCCGCCGTGGAAGGTGGCCCACGTGCCGTCGCCCAGCTGCTCGCCGCGGATGAAGCGGGCGGCCGCCTGCACCGTGGCCGGGTCCTGGATCCCGAGGAACTGGCGGAGGAGCAGGTCCTCGGCGTCCATCGTGATGTTGGTGGCGAGGTCGCCCTTCCACCAGCCCTCCTCGTCCTGCCTGCCGAGGAGGTGCTCCACCGAGCGTTCCGCGGCGCGCCTCGCGGCGGCCAG
This sequence comes from Streptomyces sp. NPDC005899, assembly GCF_040629645.1. Classification (NCBI taxonomy): domain Bacteria; kingdom Bacillati; phylum Actinomycetota; class Actinomycetes; order Kitasatosporales; family Streptomycetaceae; genus Streptomyces; species Streptomyces sp. NPDC005899. The sequence continues at coordinate 9,970 of NZ_JBEXWB010000235.1, forward strand.
GGCCTCGTCCGCGGCGTCGGTGGTCGTCGATTCGGTCGGTCGGCTGGCCGAGGCCGCGCGGAGGTTCGCGGCCCCGGTGCTTCCGTCGGTCGTCGCTGTCATGGCTTCCCCTTCGTGCAGTGTGGTCCTCTGCTGTGCTGGGGTCTCCGTCGGGGGGGGGCCCCCGGGGGGGCCCGCCGGGGCGGGGGGGGGAAAATGTAATGTGTTTATAATCTAAGTGGGAGGAGGGAATTGGGGGGGGGCCGGG
>NZ_JBEXWB010000236.1:0-10142 GCF_040629645.1 Streptomyces sp. NPDC005899
GCAGAGTCGTCCGCCACGCCGGGACCTGCTCCTCGGGACCGGCCTCCTCCTGCCGGCCACCGCGTTCGAAGAAGTCGGCGAGCGGCAGGGAGGCCGCGCCCACGGTGACGGCGTCCGGCCCCAGGGTGCCGAGGTCGATGCGCACGTGGGACGCCGGATAGGCGAGCGCGTAGGAGGTGGCGTGGGCCCGCACCGAGTCCAGGAAGCGCGTGCCGAGCTGGAGACCCGCCCAGCCCCCGACGAGGATGCGTTCGGGCTGGAAGAGGTTGATCAGGTCGGAGAAGCCCGCTCCGAGGTACTCCGCGGTCTCCTCGAGCACGGCCAGGGCGGTGGCGTCGGACTCCGGCCCCGCCCCGTCGTCCTGCCCGGCCGGGTACGCCGCGGCGAGCATGGCCGTGAGGGCGGTCTCCTCGTCGGCGTCGGCGAGCGGCTGCCCGCCCGCCTCCCGCCAGCGCTCCAGCAGCGCCTCCGCGCCCGCGTACGCCTCCAGGCAGCCGAGCGAGCCGCAGCGGCAGCGGCGGCCGCGCACCCGAACGGTCAGGTGCCCCCACTCGACGGCCCGGCCGGGGCTCATGTCGTCGGTGACCACGCAGGCGCCCACACCGGAGCCGAAGAGCACGACCACGGCGCTCTGCGCCCCGCGCCCGGCACCGAACCACATCTCGGCCTGGCCGAGTGTCTTGGCCCCGTTGTCGATGTAGTACGGCACGTTCCCCGGGACCGGCACGGCCTCGCGCAGCAGGCGCTCCAGTGGCACGGCGTCCCAGCCGATGGTCTGGCCGTGCACCACGGCACCGTGCTCGGGCGTCCTGGAGACGATGCCGGGGACACCGATGCCGACCCCGAGGAGCCGCTCGGCCGGGATCCCCGCGCGTTGCAGGACCTCGGTGATCCCGGCGCGCAGATGCCCCGTCACCACGCCGACGTCGTAACGGTCGACGCGCCGGGGCCCGTCGGGCGACAGGGGCTTCTCGACCCGTGCGAGCTCGGTCAGGGCCAGGTCGAAGAGCTCGATCCTCACCCGGGTCTCGCCGATGTCGACACCGATCATGTACCGGCTCTGCGGCCGGATGCGCAGAAGGGTGCGCGGGCGCCCGCCCGCCGAGTCGACGCTGCCGGCCTCCTCGACCAGGCCCTCGGCGACCAGCTCGGCCACCACGTTGCTGACGGAGCCGGAGCTCAGCCCTGTCAGCGGTCCGAGCGAAAAGCGGCTCAACGGGCCATCGAAATACAAACGTTGCAATACGGCGGCGCGGTTCTCGCGCCGCAGGTCACGCACCGTTCGGCCGCTGCGTACTTTCACCATGCCCCCTCTTCCCGGATCTCACCTCTGCAACATACCGCCGCGCGGCACTTGACGCGACCTTCACTTGGGGTTTAACTCACCTCCTAAATTAAGCCGTATGGGTTCGAGGGTCCGCACGTGGACGGCTCCTCGGCCCGCCCTCGCGGCGGACATCCGTCACTTCTGAAAGGCCCCTGCTGTCATGCGCAGAATCCGAGCCGCGGCCGTCGGCGCAGTCACCCTCTCGCTCGTTCTCACCGCGGCTGCCTGCGGCGGTGGGTCGTCCGGTACGAGCGGATCCAACGCACAGCCCAAGACGCTCACCTACTGGGCCTCGAACCAGGGCGCCAACATCGAGGCGGACAAGAAGGTCCTGCAGCCGGAACTCGACAAGTTCGAGAAGAAGACGGGCATCAAGGTCAAGCTGGAGGTGGTGCCCTGGAGCGATCTGCTGAACCGCATCCTCACCGCCACGACCTCCGGACAGGGCCCGGACGTCCTCAACATCGGCAACACCTGGAGCGCCTCCCTCCAGGCCACCGGCGCGCTGCTGCCCTGGGACGAGCAGAACTTCGACGCGATAGGCGGGAAGGACCGCTTCGTCGAGTCCGCGCTCGGCTCGACCGGCGTCCAGGGCAAGGACCCGGCCGCCGTGCCCCTGTACTCCATGGCCTACGCGCTCTACTACAACAAGAAGATGTTCGCCGACGCCGGCATCCAGAAGCCCCCCACCACCTGGGACGAGGTGGTGGAGGCCGGGAAGAAGCTGTCCGAGGACGGCAAGTGGGGACTCGGCGCGGAGGGCTCGAACCTCTCCAACAACATCCACCAGGTCTTCGTCCTCGCCAAGCAGCACGGGGCCGACTTCTTCACCGCCGACGGCAAGGCGGACTTCACGTCCGACGGGGCCGTCGCCGCCGTCAAGCAGTACGTCGACCTCATGGCCAAAGACAAGATCATCGCCCCCGGCAACGCCGAGTACGCGCAGAACCAGTCCCTGAGCGACTTCGCCAAGGACAAGACGGCCATGGTGCTGTGGCAGACGGCGGCCGCCACCTTCGAGTCCCAGGGCATGGACAAGGAGGAGTGGGACGTGGTGCCCGCCCCGGTCCAGTCGGGCAAGCCCGGGCAGGGCAAGGGCACGAACTCCATGGTGGCCGGCATCAACATGGCCGTCTTCAACAACACCAAGAACATCGACGGTGCCAAGAAGTTCGTGAAGTTCATGACCAGCGACGACGAGCAGACCGTCCTCAACAAGGCCTACGGCTCCATCCCGCCGGTCAAGGCGGCCCAGGAGGACGCCGCCTTCAACACCTTCGCCCTCTCACCCCTGCGGGAGACCCTCGCCACCAGCGCCGCCGCCCTGCCCCAGGTCCCCGAGGAGTCGCAGTTCGAGACCGTCGTCGGCACGGCGGTCAAGGAACTCTTCGCCGACGCCGCCGCCGGCCGTCCGGTGACGACCGCGTCGGTCAAGGCGAAGCTCGAAAAGGCCCAGCAGCAGATGCCCAAGAAGTGAGCACGGACACCACCATGACCACAACCGCCGCCCCCCTCGCCGGCGAGCGGACAGCAGAGAAGAAGAACCCCGGAGCGGCGCCGCGCAGACGCCGCTCCGGGCGGCTGCGCAAGATCGGCCTGCCGTACCTGCTGCTGCTCCCCGCCCTGCTCCTCGAACTGCTGGTCCACCTGGTGCCCATGATCATCGGCATCGTGGTCAGCTTCCGGCAGCTCACCCAGTTCTACATCCGGGACTGGACGACCGCCCCGTGGGCAGGTCTCGACAACTACGCCGTCTCCGTCGACTTCGACGCCCCGGTGGGCGAAGCGCTGGTGCGGTCGTTCGTGACCACGTGCCTGTTCACCCTGCTGTCGGTGGGACTGTGCTGGTTCCTCGGAACCGCCGCCGCGGTCTTCATGCAGGAGACCTTCCGCGGCAGGGGCTTCCTGCGCACGCTCTTCCTCGTGCCGTACGCCCTGCCCGTGTACGCCGCCGTCATCACCTGGGCGTTCATGTTCCAGCGCGACAACGGCCTCGTCAACCACGTCATCCACGACCAGCTCGGCCTCACCGACAGCCCTCCGTTCTGGCTCATCGGCGACAACGCCTTCGTCACCCTGCTCGTCGTCTCGGTCTGGAAGGGCTGGCCCTTCGCCTTCCTCATCATGATGGCGGGTCTCCAGAACATCCCCCGGGACATCTACGAAGCGGCCGCCCTCGACGGTGCCGGGGTGTGGCAGCAGATCCGCCGCATCACCCTGCCGTCGCTGCGGCCCGTCAACCAGGTCCTCGTCCTCGTGCTGTTCCTCTGGACCTTCAACGACTTCAACACGCCCTTCGTCCTGTTCGGCAAGGCGGCCCCGGCGTCGGCGGACCTCATCTCCATCCACATCTACCAGTCGTCCTTCCAGACCTGGAACTTCGGGACCGGCTCCGCGATGTCGGTGCTGCTGCTGCTGTTCCTGCTCGTGGTGACCGGCCTCTACCTCCTGTTCACGTCCCGAGGAAAGCAGGGCACCGATGCCTAGCACCGCGCAGCGCCCGGCCCGTTCCCCGATGGCGCCCCCGCAGTCGTTCTTGTGGGCCCGGCGGGTCTTCCTGACCCTCCTCACCGTCTTCGTGGCGCTGCCGGTGTTCGTCATGGTCACCAGCTCCCTCAAGCCGCTGGAGGACGTCACCGGCAAGTTCCGGTGGATCCCGTCCGGCCTGACCGTCAGCCCCTACTTCGACATCTGGGACACGGTCCCCCTGGCCGACTACTTCGTGAACTCCCTGGTCGTCGCCGGGACGGCGACCGTCTGCTCGGTGGTGATCGCGGTGTTCGCGGCCTACGCCGTCAGCCGGTACAACTTCCGCGGCAAGCGCGTCTTCACGGTGACCGTCCTCTCGACCCAGATGTTCCCGGGGATCCTCTTCCTCCTGCCGCTGTTCCTCATCTACGTGAACATCGGCAACGCCACCGGCATCGCCCTGTTCGGGTCGCGGGGCGGCCTCATCCTCACCTACCTGACCTTCTCCCTCCCCTTCTCCATCTGGATGCTGATCGGGTACTTCGACTCGGTGCCCAGGGACCTGGACGAGGCGGCGAAGGTGGACGGCTGCGGTCCGCTGGGCGCGCTGTTCAGGGTGATCGTCCCCGCGGCGATCCCCGGCATCGTGGCCGTCGCCGTGTACGCGTTCATGACGGCCTGGGGCGAGGTGCTCTTCGCCTCGGTCATGACCAACGACACCACCCGCACCCTCGCCGTCGGCCTCCAGGGCTACTCCACGCAGAACGACGTGTACTGGAACCAGGTCATGGCGGCCTCCCTCGTGGTCAGCCTGCCCGTGGTAGCCGGCTTCCTGCTCCTCCAGCGCTACCTCGTCACCGGTCTCACCGCCGGCGCCGTCAAGTAGCCGCACCACCTCGGGCGCCGTCGAGCGGCGGCACCCGGGGACGGCTTCCCCGCCCATCCGCCCCACCTCCGAGAGGTACCCGTGTCCGAACCGATAGACCTCGCAGCCTTCCCGCCCGACTTCGTCTGGGGGACGGCCACGGCCGCGTACCAGATCGAGGGCGCCGTCGCGGAGGACGGACGGTCTCCCTCGATCTGGGACACGTTCTCCCACACGCCGGGGAAGGTCGAGAACGGCGACCACGGCGACGAGGCCTGCGACCACTACCACCGGTGGCCGGAGGACGTCTCCCTGATGCGGCGGCTGGGAACCGGCTCCTACCGCATGTCCACGGCCTGGCCACGCATCGTGCCGGGTGGCGACGGGCCGGTCAACGCCGCCGGGCTCGACTTCTACGACCGGCTCGTGGACGGGCTCCTGGACGCGGGCATCACCCCCAACATCACCCTGTACCACTGGGACCTCCCCCAGGCCCTCCAGGACCGGGGCGGCTGGACGGTGCGCGACACGGCCGAGCACCTCGCCGCCTACGCGGCCGTGGTGGCCGGGCGCCTGGGGGACAGGGTCACCCGGTGGGCCACCCTCAACGAGCCCCTGTGCAGCGGATGGATCGGCCACCTGGAAGGCCGGATGGCCCCCGGGCTGACCGACCTCACCGCCGCGGTCCGGGCCTCCTACCACCTGCTGCTCGGTCACGGACTGGCCGCTCAGGCGATCCGCGCCGCGGTACCCGGGGCGCGGATCGGGCTCGTGACCAACCACTCCACCGTGGAGGCGGCTTCCTCCTCCGCCGAGGACCTCGCCGCGGCCGTCCGCATGGACGGCCACACCAACCGCTGGTGGCTCGACCCGGTCTACGGCCGGGGCTTCCCGGCGGACATGCGCGAGCTGTACGGAGTCGAACTGCCCGAGCGCGCCGGTGACCTGGAGACCATGGCCACCCCCCTGGACTGGCACGGCCTCAACTACTACTTCCCGGTCACCGTCGCCGACGACCCGGAGGGCCCCGTCCCGCAGGCGCGGGAGGTACGCCTGCCCGACGTGCCGCGTTCGGGCATGGACTGGCCGATCGACGCGGGCGGCCTGGAGGCACTCCTCCTGCGCCTGACGGAGGACTACGGCGTACGCCGCCTGTACGTCACGGAGAACGGCTCCGCCTTCCCCGACACGGTCGGCCCCGACGGTGCCGTGGACGACCCCGAGCGCGTCCGCTACCTGGAGCAGCACCTGGCGGCGTGCGCCCGTGCCGTGCGCAAGGGGGTGCCCCTGGCCGGCTACTACGCATGGTCGCTGCTGGACAACTTCGAGTGGGCGTACGGCTACGACAAGCGCTTCGGGCTCGTCCACGTCGACTACCGGACGCAGGCACGCACCATGAAGAGCAGCGGTCACCGCTACGCCGACATCATCCGCGCCCACCGGCAGGCGCACCGCGTCTGACGGACGGAACCCGGTGCGCCACACCCGGCGGACCTGGTCGGGTGCACGTGCGACGGGCCACTGCCCGTGACCCCCGCCCCTGCCGCGGGCCGCACCGCCTGCGGCAGGCGCGGTGCGCGTCCGGCAGGGGCGATGCCGTGAGGACTTCCCGGCGGTGCGGGGGAGCGGGCTGCCCCGGGGCGCCCGAGGCTTCGACCGGACGGGCCGCCGGAGCGCACGGCAGGGGCGGCCTGCGCGGGGACGCCGCCTACGCGGACTCGCGCACCACCAGCCGGGGTTCGAAGATCACCGAAGTGGGCTCGGTGCGGGCCCCCTCGATGTGCTCCTGGAGGACGCGTGCCATCGTGGCCGCCATGTCCTCCATGGGCTGGCGGACCGTGGTCAGCCGGGGCCGGCACGCGCGCGCGGTGGCGGAGTCGTCGAAGCCGACGACGGCCACGTCCTGCGGCACCCGCTTGCCGTGTTCCCGCAGCACCTGGCACGCCCCCTGGGCCATCAGGTCGTTGGCCGCGAACAACCCGTCGATGCCGGGGTGCTCCCTCAGCAGGCGGGCCGTGGCCGCGGCCCCGCTGTCGTGCGTGAAACCGCCCTCCGCGAAGGGGACGCAGGGGTGGCCGCGCCGTGCCACGGCGTCGCGGAAGCCCGTGAGCCGGTCCTGGGCGGCGGGCAGGCTCAGCGGTCCGGTCACGGTGGCGATCTGCCGGCAGCCTCGGTCGAGCAGGTGCTCGGCGGCGAGTCGTCCCCCGTCCTGGTGCGCGAGGTCGACGTAGCTGACCGGGGCCGCGTCGCCGGGCCGTGCGAACAGCACGCACGGCAGGCCCTCGGCCGCCAGGAGCGCCGGCAAGGGGTCCTCGGCATGCGTGGAGAAGATCAGCGCGCCGTCCGCCCGGCCCTGCCGCAGATAGGCCACGACCTCCCGCCGGGCGGCACTCGACTCCGCGAACATCAGAACCGGGTGCATCGACCGCGGACGCAGGAAGGTGATGACGCCGTCGACCACCCGTCCGAAGAAGGGATCCGCGAACACCTGGGCCGCGAAGGCGGTCCCCTCGCCCCCGGAGTCGCCCGAGCCGTCGTCCCCCGCACCCGCGACGACCAGGGCGATGGTCTCGGCCCGCCGGGTCACCAACGAGCGCGCGGCGCTGTTCGGCGTGTACCCCGTCCGCTCGATCACGCCGCGCACCACGTCCTGGATCGCGGGGTCGACGTTGCGGATGCCGTTGATGACGCGCGAGACGGTGGCGCGCGACACCCCCGCCTCCCGGGCCACGTCCTCCAGGGTCGGCGGCTGTCTGGTCATGCACCGCACCCTATCGGGTCGCACCCCGCCCGGTAGAGCGCTCTCCGACTTCGGTCCCCGGCGACCGCGACACCCGGGCCGGGCGTCTCACCGGTAGGGGGCGGCGGGGGTGTCCCGATCTGCGGGCCGCGTGGCGTGAGCACCCGCGCGGCCCGGACCGCCGCTTCCCCGTGCCCGGCCGGGTGAGGCCGCACCACCCCGGGCCCGCGGTCCGGACACCCGCGCGGCGCCGGCCGTCCCCGGGTGGGGCACCGAGGGCTCAGAGCCCGGTCACCCTGGCGCTCGCCGACACCTCGTAGACCAGGGTGAGCGTCCGGTGGCCGTCGGGCGGCAGACCGACGTCCCAGCGGACGATGCCCTCCTCGTCGACCGCGTCGGGGACGGGCGAGCATGCCTCCCTCCGCAGACGCACCTCGACCGCCGAGACCTCGGAGACCGGAAGCCGCTCCCGGACGGTGACCACCCGGTCGCCCCGCTCGGAGGGCGCGCCGAACCGGGACAGGTGCAGCCGGACGGTACGGGTGATGACGGTCCGCTGCGTGATCCCGGCGACCTCGCGCGTCTCCTCGGTGTGGCGCACCACCCGGTGGTCGTCGCAGCTGCCGAACGCGATCTCGAAGGGCGCGCCGGGCGCGGTGAACTCCAAGGTGCCCCGGCCGGCGAAACCGCTGTCGCGGACCAGGTCCACAGGGCCGGCGAGCAACGCGTGACCGGCCTGGCTGTCCGCCCGTACGACCCGGGTGACCAGGGGGGAGAGCTCGGGTGAGCAGGCGTACTCACTGCGCGCGCGCGTGGTGAACGCGGACAGCGGGACGCGGTGTGCCCGGCCGTCACCGGGCACGGAGACCCGCGCCGGGGACCGCAGCACCTGCGGCTCACCACCGTCGTCGACGCCCGGCAGTCCGGCGACCGGGGCCGGGCCGAGACTCCCGGCCTCCTCCTCGCGCAACTCCACGTCGACCGTACGGCGCTCCGCGGCGGAGCGGTCGGTGAGGGTCAGCCGGTCCTCGCTCAGGTGCGGCGGTTCGGTGGCGAGCGCCGAGCGGGCGGTCGAGAACGTCAGCCGTACGCCGGCCCAGTCCTCCCCGGTGCGCTGCCAGACCACCGCGTCCGTCTCCAGTGCCAGCGAGTCCCCGTCGAGCACGGCACGGTAGGCGGGCCGCCACAGCGCGCAGGGGGTGAGGTGGCTGAGGCGGAGTTCGGCCCGGCCGGCGACCGCGGCCTCCACGGTCAGCTCGATGTGACCGACGAGCTCCGCGGGCTCGTGCTCCGATTCCCGCACGGCCTGTTCGGCCTGGCCCAGTTCGCCCACGACGGCCGCCAACCGGGCCTCCACCGTGCGCAGCCGCTCACCGCACGTGCCGCGTTCCTCGTCGATCCGGTCCAGCTCGCGGGTCCAGTGGGGGCTGTCGGTCTCCCCGGTGCCCGCGCCCTCGCCGATCTCCCGCAGGAAGTCCGCCGCGAGGCGGCCCAGCAGGTCCCGGCGCGCGTGCAGCCGTTCCCGCTGTTGCTCCAGGCCGAGTCGTTCCCCGTCGAGGGCGTCCATCCGCCGGCGCAGGGCGGAGTCCTCACCGGTGTGCGGCAGTGGCCCGCGCGGCGTCCAGCTGCGGACGATCCGCACGTCGAGCACGGACGCCGGTCGATCAGCGGCCAGTTCCGCGTGGAGCGTCCGGTCGACGGCCAGGGCGCTGACGGGCCCCAGACGCAGACGCCGGACCCCGGCCTCGAGGTCGAGTACGGCGGTACGCTCGACGTGCGCGCGGTCCTCCAGGCAGGTCACGGCGGTGACGGGGAGGGCGATCGGTTCGGGTTCCGTGGTCATGACGCGGGTCAGCTCCTGCGGTTGCCGCCGGCGAGGGCCTTGCCGGCCGGGATGCGGATCTCGTAGCCGCCTTCGAGGACGGCGGTGCCGGCGGGAGGCAGCGAGACCCGCCAGACACGCGTGCCAGGGGCCTGGCGATCGGGTCCCGGCCCTTCTGCGGGCACGGTCCAGTCGGCCCGTTCCTCGATCCGGACGTCCGGCTCGGAGGTGACGGGCACCCGCTCGCGGACCTCCACGGTGACGGGGCCGGCCAGGCGGTTGGCCAGTTCCACGTGCACGCGGTGGTCGAGCACGGCGGTGCTGCCGCGCAGACCCGCGGCGGACTCGCGCAGGTGCGTACGACGGGTGACCCGGATGCCCTCGGCGGGTCCGAGCCCGATGCGGCTGACCCCGCCGGGGGCGAGCGTCGGCAGTGCGGTGGTCAGCAGGAAGTCGCCGTCGACGGTGACCTCGACCGGGCCGGCCAGCAGGGCCTGGCCGGTGGCGTTGGAGAGGACCGAGGTCGCGTACACGGTCTGCTCCACCGACGGTACGCAGAGGTACTCCGTCTGCGCGCCGACCGGGATCTCCCCGACGGTGACGGTGTGCCAGGTGCCGTCGGAGGGGATGTCGGCGCGGGCCGCGGTGTCGAAGCGGTGATCGAAGGAGCCGGCCGACTCGCGGGGCCGTACGGCGTGTCCGGGCAACGGCAACCTGGTCACCGACTCGGCCCGGCGCCGGTGCTCGGCCGCCACCGGGTCGAAGGACGACCCGGGGAAGAGGCGGCCTCGGCGGCCGCCCTCCTCCTCGGGACCGCACAGGACGAGGCCCGCGTAGTCGAGCTGGGCCCCGCTCGGCTGCGGCAGACCTGCCGCCGGGAGGGGAGGCGCCGGCGGCGCGGCTCCGCCGGCGGGCGCCG
>NZ_JBEXWB010000237.1:0-10095 GCF_040629645.1 Streptomyces sp. NPDC005899
GGCGTACGCCGGAGCCGCGGCGCGAGGCACCCGCGGGGCTCCACCCGCGCGGGCGGGGCCCACCCACGGGTCCCCGGCGCGACGGGCCCGCGGGGGACCGGCCGGCTACCTGCCTGTCGGCGCGGTCTTCTCCGTCGCCTTCCCACCGGATGCCGCCGGGTCCGGGGCCTCCTCGAAGTCGACCTTGCCCATGTGGCGGTTCATCGACTTCATCAGCAGCCACACGCCCACGGCCAGGGCCGCGAAGACGATGAAGCCGAGGACGCCGGGAGTCACCTTGTTCTTGTCGAGCTCGTCGGCGGCGAGCGGAACGAGCTGCGTCAGTGCCTGGGTCGCGTACATATCAGGCATTGTCGCGGATGCCCGCGAAGAGGTCGCTCTCGGGGAGGGAGGTATCGACCAGGGACTTGGCGAGCTCGTACTCCTCCGTGGGCCACACCTCCCGCTGGATCTCCATCGGAACCCGGAACCAGCCGCCGTCCGGATCGATCTGCGTGGCGTGCGCGATCAGCGCCTTGTCACGGATCTCGAAGAACTCGTCACACGGGACGTGCGTGGTCAGCGTGCGTTCGGCGCGCTCGAACTCCTTCCAGCGCTCCAGCCAGTCGCCGTACGGGGACTCCAGTCCGCGGGCGAGCAGCGCCTCGTGCAGCGCCACGGTGCGCGGCCTGTTGAAGCCCTGGTTGTAGTACAGCTTCTGCGGCTGCCAGGCCGGCCCGAACTCCGCCTCGGGGAACCTCTCGGTGTCCGCGGCCCCGTCGAAGGCGATCATCGTGATCGTGTGGGTCTTGATGTGGTCGGGGTGCGGGTACCCGCCGTTCTCGTCGTACGTGGTGATCACCTGGGGGCGGAACGCCCGGATCTTCGCGACGAGGCGCCCCGCGGCCTTGCCGTCGTCCTCCAGCGCGAAGCACCCCTCGGGCAGCGGCGGGAGCGGGTCGCCCTCGGGCAGGCCCGAGTCGACGAAACCGAGCCACTCCTGCTTGACGCCCAGGATCTCCCGGGCCTCGTCCATCTCCTTCTGGCGCACCTCGTGGATGTGCTCCTCGATGTACGCGTCGCCCTGCAGTTTGGGGTTGAGGATGGATCCGCGCTCACCGCCTGTGCAGGTGACGACCAGGACGTCCACCCCCTCGGACACGTACTTGGCCATGGTGGCCGCGCCCTTGCTCGACTCGTCGTCGGGGTGGGCGTGGACGGCCATCAGTCTCAGCTGCTCGGTCAAGACTCGGTCCTCAGTCATCGGTCGCATCGGTCGGCTTCTATAGTGACTGAACCGGGGGGTGGAAAATTCCTCGGTCCCCGGTACGGGAGGAACGATCATGGCGGCGGTACGCGAGGCACTGCCCGACGGGCGTTACGGCCGGTCCGGGGACGAGCGCGCGGATCGCGGACTGAAGGCCGTCGGCTCGGTCCTGGGCGTGCTGTTCCTGGGTGTGGTCGGCTGGTTCGGTTACGACTACGTGGCCGGCCAGGACATCAGTGCCGAGTTGATCAAGTCCCAGGTCGTCTCCGACGACCGGGCGGAGGCGCACCTCGAGGTCCGCAAGGAGCGCGGTGCCGACGGCTACTGCACGGTCCGCGCCCTGAGCGAGGACGGCGGCGAGGTGGCCCGCAAGGACTTCCGGTTCGACGAGCGCTCGGAGCGGATCGACCGGGTCGTCGCACTGCGCACGACGTCCAGGGCGACCGCCGTGGAGCTGCTGGCCTGCACGGCGGACGGCTGAGGACACTGCGGGGCGCGCGCCGCGCCCGAACCGCACGCTCCCGTGCTGACCAGCGCGAACGGGCGTACGCCGTTTTACCTTCTCCCCCTTTTCGCGGGGAATTGTTAGGCTCGTTGTTTCGCCCACCCGTGGCAGCGCATGCTTGGGGTAGGGCGTTGCTTTGTATTCCCAGTACCGACGAGGAGCACCCTGTGACCCAGACCAGCGATAACGTCACCTGGCTCACGCCGGAGGCGTACAACCAGCTGAAGGCGGAGCTGGAGTACCTGTCTGGTCCCGCGCGCACGGAGATCTCCGTCAAGATCGCGGCGGCCCGCGAAGAGGGTGACCTCCGCGAGAACGGCGGGTACCACGCGGCCAAGGAGGAGCAGGGCAAGATGGAGCTCCGGGTGCGTCAGCTCACCCAGCTCCTGGAGCACGCGAAGGTCGGCGAGGCACCCGCCGACGACGGCGTGGTCGAGCCCGGCATGATCGTGACGATCGCCTTCGACGGCGACCCGGACGACACGATCACCTTCCTGCTCGCCTCACGCGAGTACGCCAGCTCGGACATCGAGACGTACTCGCCCCAGTCCCCGCTGGGCGTGGGCGTGAACGGCAAGCGGACGGGCGAGGACGCGGAGTACGAGCTGCCGAACGGCAAGAAGGCGTCGGTGAAGATCATCTCGGCGAAGCCCTACACGGGCTGACCCGCCCACCGCACGGGGAGGTCCCGGCCGCGCCCGCGGCCGGGACCTCCCCGTCGAGCGGTGCGTCGCTCAGGCGGTGGCCGAGCGGTACCTGCGGACCGCCAGGGTCCGGAAGACCACGACGATGATCACCGACCAGAGCACCGACGCCAGGATCGGGTGCTGCATGGGCCAGGCGTCCGGCGTCACGAAGCCGGGCGGCAGGTTCCCGAACAGCACCCGGCAGGCCTGGACCGTGGCGCTGAAGGGGTTCCACTCGGCGATGTGGCGCAGGACCGTCGGCATCTGGTTGGCGTCCACGAAGGCGTTGGAGATGAACGTCAGCGGGAAGAGCCAGATCAGCCCGCCGGACGTGGCAGCCTCGGGTGTCCGCACGACGAGCCCGATCAGGGCGCCGATCCAGGAGAACGCGTACCCGAGCAGGAGCAGCAGCAGGAATCCGAGCAGGACCTTGCCGATGTTCTCGTGGGTCCGCCAGCCGATGACGAGCGCGACCCCGGCGAGGACGACGAGGGTGAGCGCGGTCTGCACCAGGTCGGCGATGGTGCGTCCGGTGAGGACGGCGCCCCGGGCCATCGGCAGGGACCTGAAGCGGTCGATCAGCCCCTTGTGCATGTCGTCCGCGATGCCGGCTCCGGCACCCGCGGTGGCGAAGGTGACGGTCTGGGCGAAGATCCCGGCCATCAGGAACTCGCGGTAGTCCGCGGACGAGATGGTGCCGCCGACCTTGATCGAACCGCCGAAGACGTAGGTGAACAGCACCACGAACATGATGGGCTGGACCAGCCCGAAGATCACCACCTCGGGGATCCTGGCCATCCGGATCAGATTCCGGCGCGCGACCACGAGCGAGTCGGCGACCGACCGGCCGATCGCGCCGCGCCGGGCACGCGGCGCGAACTCCTGTGCATCCGTGACGACGGTCATTTGCCGTCCTCCTTCCGGCCCTCGGCGGCCTCGGTCGATCCGTTCTCGTCGTTCCTGCCCAGCTCGGCGGCGTGGCCGGTCAGCGAGATGAACACGTCGTCGAGGGTGGGGCGGCGCAGGCCGATGTCGTCGATCTCCACCCCCTGCGCGTCGAGGTCCCGGATGACCTCGGCGAGCAGCTTGGCCCCGCCGGTGACCGGGACGGTCAGCTTGCGGGTGTGCTCGGCGACGGCGATCTCCCCCTTGCCGTACACGGCGAGCACCGAGCGGGCGGGTGCGACCTGGTCGGGGTGGTGGACGACGACCTCCACGCGCTCGCCGCCGGTGCGGGCCTTGAGCTGGTCGGAGGTGCCGCGGGCGATGACCTTGCCGTGGTCGATGACGCAGATGTCGTGGGCGAGGTGGTCGGCCTCCTCCAGGTACTGCGTGGTCAGCAGGAGTGTCGTACCGCCCGCGACGAGTTCCTGGATGACCTCCCACAGCTGCTGCCGGTTGCGCGGGTCGAGACCGGTGGTCGGCTCGTCCATGAACATGACCGGCGGGGAGACGACGAGCGCCGCCGCCAGGTCGAGGCGGCGGCGCATGCCACCGGAGTACGTCTTCGCGGTGCGGTCGGCCGCCTCGGCGAGGTTGAACCTCTCCAGGAGCTGTCCGGCCCGCTTCTTCGCGTCGCGTTTGCTCATCTGGTAGAGCCGGCCGACCATCTGGAGGTTCTCGCGGCCGGTGAGGTACTCGTCGACGGCCGCGAACTGGCCGGACAGGCCGATCGAGCGGCGCACCTCGTCGGGATTCCTCAGCACGTCGATCCCCGCCACGACGGCCTGTCCGCTGTCCGGCCGGAGCAGGGTGGTCAGGACGCGCACGGCGGTGGTCTTGCCGGCACCGTTGGGGCCCAGCAGCCCCAGGACGGTGCCCTCGGGTACGTCGAGGTCGACGCCGTCCAGTGCTCGTACGTCGCCGAAGGTCTTGACCAGACCTTCGGCGTAAATGGCGCCAGGCATCGTGGGACTCCCCCAGTTGCTCTCGGGTGGTTTCCTGAGCAGATCCTAGATACGCCGGTGCGTCCGCGCGCGGAGCCCCGGAGTGTCCGGCGCGCACGCTATGGGGATACCGGGCGGCCCACAACCGGTTTTGTCACTCCCGTACGAGGTAGCCGGCGGCCCGCAGCGCGGCGGCGACCTCCCGGCAGTGCTCCGGCCCCTTCGTCTCCAGGTGCAGCTCCACCTCCGCCTCGGTGAGGCCGAGGCGCGGATCGGTGCGCACATGGCTCACGTCCAGGACGTTGGCGTCGGCGACGGAGAGCGTGGCGAGCAGGGCGGCCAGCGCGCCCGGCCGGTCGGTGAGCCGCAGCCGCAGGCTCAGGTACCGGCCCCCCGCGGCCATGCCGTGGGTCAGGACGCGCTGCATGAGCACCGGGTCGACGTTGCCGCCCGACAGCACGGCGACGACCGGCCCGCGGAACGCCCCCGGGTCGCTGAGCAGGGCGGCGACCGGGCTCGCCCCCGCCGGTTCGACGACCATCTTCGCCCGCTCCAGGCAGAGCAGCAGCGCACTGGACAGCTCGTCCTCGGAGACCGTGCGCACCTCGTCCACCAGCTCGCGCACCAGCTGGAAGGGGATGTCGCCGGGGCGGCCGACCTTGATGCCGTCGGCCATCGTCTGCACCGAGCCGAGCGCCACCGGGTGCCCGGCGGCCAGCGAGGGCGGGTAGCCGGCGGCGCCGGCCGCCTGCACGCCGACGATCCTGACGTCGGGGCGCAGCGCCTTCACGGCGACGGCGATCCCGGCGGCGAGGCCGCCACCGCCGATGCCGACGACGATGGTGCGGACCTCGGGGCACTGTTCGAGGATCTCCAGGCCCACCGTGCCCTGCCCCGCGATCACGTCCGGGTGGTCGAAGGGATGGATGAACACGGCGCCGGTCTCCTCGGCGTACTCCTGGGCGGCGGCGAGCGTCTCGTCGACGACCGCGCCGTGCAGCCGCACCTCGGCCCCGTACTCGCGGGTCGCCGCCACCTTCGGCAGGGGAGCCCCGACCGGCATGAAGACCGTCGACCGCACGCCGAGCAGCGAGGAGGCCAGTGCCACACCCTGCGCATGGTTTCCGGCGCTCGCGGCCACGACTCCGGCCGCCCGTTCCACCGGGCTGAGACAGGAGATCCGCACGTACGCGCCGCGCAGTTTGAACGAGCCGGTGCGCTGGAGGTTCTCGCACTTGAGGTGGACCGGGGCACCGACGAGTGCGCTCAGATGGCGGCTGCCCTCCATGCCCGTCGTTCTGGCCACCCCGGACAGCATCTTCTGCGCTCCCCGGACGTCGTCGAGGATCAACGGGGGGAAGGGGCCCGGGGTACGGAAGCTCATGGCAGCAAGTCTTGCAGCTCGAGGCCGTCCGGGCCGTCGCATCTCATGGCGGGCTGCGGTGGTGTCCACAGGTTTGTGCAGCCCTGGTACGCGTTGCCCCGGGGCCGCGTACTCTGTCCCCCACCCATCCGACACCGCACGAAGAGAGCCCACGGCCATGCCCCCTCAGGACATGACGACTGCCGCGTCTCCCTCCGGGGGCGCGGCCCCCGGACACCCGGGTCCCGACCACCTCCTGGACGCGCTCCAGCACCAGGTGGCCGTGTTCGCCCGCCGTGCCGAGCAGACCCGCCTCGGCGGTGTCGGCCAGGTCCGCAACTCGATGGACCGCGCCGCCTACCTCCTGCTCAACCGGCTCGACCTGGAAGGGCCGATGGGCGTCAAGGCGCTGGCCGCGGGCATGGGCATCGACTCCTCGACGGTGACCCGCCAGGTCGCGCCGCTCGTCGACACCGGTCTGGTCAAGCGCACCTCGCATCCGGAGGACGGCCGGGCCGTCGTGCTGCAGCTGTCGCCGCGCGGCCAGTCCCGTCTGGAGGAGGTCCGGGCCTCACGGCGCGAGCTGATGTCCCAGGTGACCGGCGACTGGAGCGAGGAGGAACGCGACACGTTCTGCGGCCTGCTGACCCGGTTCAACGCGGCACTGGCGGCCCGCCAGGCCGCGCACCAGCCGGCGCAGGAGAACTGACGGAGGACCGGCGGGGCTCGACCGGGCGTTTTCACCCGGTTCGTTCGGTTCTATGCTGGAGGAGTCGGTACGGCACCCGACCCGAGGAGGCCGTCATGACACGCAAGACCGCCGATTGCCGCAGGTATCCGAGCGTCTCGAACTGCTCACTCACCATCTCGGGCGAGGAGGACGAGGTCGTGCGGGCCGCCACGGAGCACGCCGTCTCCGTCCACGAGCACACCGACAGCCCGGAGCTGCGCGAGCAGGTCCGGGCCTCGCTGGAGGACGAGAGGGCCGCCGTCCGAGGGCGGTCCTGAGTCCGGCGGCCGGGAGGTGTCCACGGCCGCCGGAGGGGCGGATCCGGCTCAGCCGAGCGCCTGTGTCAGGTCGGCCAGCAGGTCGTCGGCGTTCTCGATGCCGACGGAGAGCCGGACGAGGTCGGCCGGCACCTCGAGCGGGGAACCGGCGGCGGACGCGTGGGTCATCCGGCCCGGGTGCTCCAGCAGCGACTCGACACCGCCGAGGGACTCGCCGAGCGTGAACAGCTTCGCCCGGTTGCAGACCTCGACCGCCGCCTCCTCGCCGCCCGCGACGCGGAACGACACCATGCCGCCGAACGCCCTCATCTGCTTGGCGGCCACCTCGTGCCCCGGGTGCTCCGGCAGGCCCGGGTAGAGGACCTGCGTCACCTTGGGGTGCCGGGTCAGGAGGTCGGCGACCTTCGTGGCGTTCTCGTCGTGGCGGTCCATGCGGACCGCGAGGGTCTTGATGCCGCGCAGCACCAGCCAGGCGTCGAACGGCCCGGCCACGGCCCCCATCGCGTTCTGGTGGTAGACCAGTTCATCGGCCAGCTCCGGGTCGCTGACGACGAGGGCGCCGCCGACGACGTCCGAGTGGCCGCCCATGTACTTGGTGGTGGAGTGCACCACCACGTCCGCGCCGAGCGAGAGCGGCTGCTGGAGGTAGGGGCTCGCGAAGGTGTTGTCGACGACCAGCCGCACGCCCGCCTGCCGGGCCACGCCCGCGACGGCCGCGATGTCGGTGATGCCGAGCAGCGGGTTGGAGGGGGTCTCGACCCAGATCGCCTTGGTGCGGGGGGTGATCGCCGCCCGTACCGCGCTCACGTCGGAGGTGTCGGCGACCGAGAACTCGACGCCCCAGCGGGAGGCGACCCTCGCGAACAGCCGGAAGGTGCCGCCGTAGGCGTCGTTCGGGATGACGACGTGGTCGCCGGGCGTGAGCAGGGTCCGCAGGAGGCAGTCCTCGGCGGCCAGGCCGGAGGCGAAGGCGAGCCCGCGCCGGCCTCCCTCGAGTGCCGCCAGGTTCTCCTCCAGGGCGGTCCGGGTCGGATTGGCGCTGCGGCTGTACTCGTAACCGCCGCGCAGGCCCCCGACGCCGTCCTGCTTGTAGGTGGACACCTGGTAGATCGGCGGGACCACGGCGCCGGTGAGGGGATCCGCCGTGTTGCCGGCGTGGATCGCAAGGGTCTCGAAGCTCTGCTGGTCGCTCATGAGGACCGAGCGTAGTTCGTCGGGAGGGCGGTCATGGGCCACTGCGCCGACGGTGTCGCCGCCCGGGGACAATGGACCGCATGGAGATTCTGTGGTTCCTGCTCGCGCTGTGCATGCTCGCCGCCGTCGCCGGCCCGGTCGTGCTCCGCCGCCGTGGCGGTATCCGCCAGGTCGCCCCCGGTTCGCCCGACGCGGCCGACCCGGACGACTACGGCTTCGCGCGCGAGGAGGAGCTCGACGTCCGGCTGCCCGGCCCCGACCAGGACCTGCTCGACGTCCTCGACGTGGTGCAGGGCACCCGGAGCTGGCGCGCCGCCTCGCAACTGCTCGCGGGCACGCCCAAGGAGAGCGAGACGCGGTGGCAGCGCGTGCAGGCGTTCGCCGGTGCCGCCTCCCTGGAGCTGGCGCGGCGGCCCGGCGAGGGCGGGGCGTGGCTGCGCGAGTGGCGGGCCGAGGCCCCGAAGGACGCGGGCGCCGCGGCGGTGCACGCGGAGTTCCTGGTACAGCAGGCGTGGCGCACGGGCACCGTGGGCACGGACGACTTCCGCATCATCCTGGAGGAGGCCCGTACGGTCTGCGGCGAGGCCGCCCTGCTGGCTCCCGGCGACCCGGTCCCGTACATCGTGGAGCTGGCGGTCGCCCGTGGCCTCGGTTACTCCCCCGAGCGGTTCGACCAGCTCTGGGCGAAGATCATCGACCGGGCGCCGGCCCACATGGGCGCGCACATCGCCGCCCTGCACTTCTGGTGCGAGAAGTGGCACGGCTCACGTGAGGAGGCCGACCGCTTCGCGACCGCGGCCGCCTCCCGCGCCCCCCGGGGCTCGCTGCTCGCCGCACTGCCGCTGTTCGCGGTGTACGAGCACCTGCCCGAGGTCAACCTGGTGCAGGGCTTCTACCGGAGCGCCGTCGTGACGAAGGCGGTCGAGGGCGCGATGTTCGCGGTGCACGCGGCCCGTGCGGACGACCCGCTGCTCGCGCACGTGCGGCACCTGCTGGTCCTCTTCCTCGTCCGCATGGAGCGCTGGTCGGAGGCTGTCCACCAGCTCGTCCACATCGACGGGTACGTGGGTGCCCTGCCCTGGACCCAGAGCTCCGACCCCGCCGCCGAGTACACGGTGTACCGGGCGCTGGCCGTCGCCGGATACGAGGCGAACGGCGGGAGCCCGGCGACCCTGCCGCGCTGAATCCACCCCGGAAAGGGAAAGCCCCCGATGGCACGACTGATCCCCCTCGTCCTGATAGCCCTCGCGCTCTGGTTCTGGTTCCGTGCCAGGAAGAAGACGGCCGCGTACATGGACTCCTACGAAGCCCCCGAAGCGCACGCCCGTGACCGCCACGACCACCGCGGCCCTCCGGCTCCGGCTCCGTGAGGGTGCGGAATCCTGGCCGCCGCCTCCGTGTTGTACGCACTGCACACTGATTCCGGAGGAGCCCCCGCATGTTCCTGCACCACCGCACCCCGCAGCTCCCCACCCCCGAGGAGGCCCTGCGCGGGCGCGCCACCCCTGAATTCACCCTCCCCTCCCGCCACACGGTGCTCGGCAATCCGCTGGCCGGCCCGTACCCGCGCGGCCTGGAGGTCGCCGACTTCGCCCTGGGCTGTTTCTGGGGCGCCGAGCGCAAGTTCTGGCAGACGGAGGGTGTCTGGACGACCCTCGTCGGCTACCAGGGCGGCTACACGGAGAACCCCGCGTACGAGGAGGTCTGCTCCGGCCTGACCGGTCACACGGAGGCGGTCCGGGTCGTCTACGACCCCCGGGTCGTCGGCTACGCCGAGCTGCTCAAGATCTTCTGGGAGTCCCACAACCCGACCCAGGGCTTCCGCCAGGGCAACGACGTGGGCACCCAGTACCGCTCGGCGGTCTACACCCACACCCCCGAGCAGGCCGAGGGCGCGGCGGCGTCCCGCGAGGCGTTCCAGCAGGTGCTGACCCGGGCCGGATTCGGCGAGATCACCACGGAGATCCTGCCGGCCGAGGGCCGCACGTTCTGGCCCGCGGAGGGCTACCACCAGCAGTACCTCGACAAGAACCCTGACGGTTACTGCGGCATCGGCGGTACGGGTGCCACCCTGGAGTCCCCGTCCGAGACCAACTGGGGCCGCGCCTGCCCGACCGGGATCGCCCCGGCGCACGCTGTCGACTGACCGCCCGGGCGCTGCCGGCGGCCGTCGTCCGCCGGTCGCCGGCGTGTTCTGCCCAGCCGCC
>NZ_JBEXWB010000238.1:0-10001 GCF_040629645.1 Streptomyces sp. NPDC005899
TGGCCCGCCACCCGCACCCGCGGCCCGGCCGAACGCGACGAGCGGGACGATCCACCGGCACCGGGCCGGCGGGCGCGACGCGATCCGCCACCGGTCACCTGGCGGCCGCATCCGGCCCGGCTACCCGCCCACCGCCCGGCCGACCCCGAACCTGACGACCGATCGGCACGCACGCCCCGCTGATCCGCCGCCGCTCCACGACGGACGGAGCACCCGTGCGCCGCTTCCGGCATCCCAGACACCAGGAGTCCTTCAGCATGGCCATCTTCCTCAGCAAGCTCGGCCGGCTCGCGTTCCGGCACCGGGGCCTCACCGTCCTCGTATGGCTGTTCGTCCTCGGCGGCGCCGCCTTCGCCGCGGCGTCCGCACCACCGCCACCGGCCGACACCTTCTCCATGCCGGGGACCGAGTCGCAGAAGGCCTTCGACCTTCTCGAGGAGAAGTTCCCGGCGGCCAGTGCCGACGGCGCCAAGGCCCGCGTCGTCCTGCGGGCGCCCGAAGGCGCGAAGATCTCCGACCCCGGCCCCAAGGCGAAGGTCGGCGCACTCGTCGCCGACCTGGCCGCCGCCCCGCAGGTGGCCGACGTGGCCGACCCGTTCACCGCTCAGGCGGTCAGCAAGGACGGCACCACCGCTTACGCGACCGTCACCTACGACGCCGTCGCGACGGAGCTGACGGACAAGGCCCACGACGCGCTGATGGAGGCCGCCGACACGGCGCGCACGGACGGTCTCACGGTCGAGATCGGCGGAGACGCGGTACCGGTGGAGCAGGCCCTGAACGGGACGGCCGAGATGGTCGGCTTCGGCGTCTCCGCCGTCATCCTGCTCATCACCTTCGGTTCGCTGGTCGCCGCGGGCATGCCGCTGCTGACCGCGATCGTCGGCGTCGGGGTCGGCGTCTCCGCCATCGGCGCTCTCGGCAGCACCCTGGGACTCTCGTCCACGACGACGACCCTGGCTCTCATGATCGGCCTCGCGGTCGGCATCGACTACGCCCTCTTCATCGTCTCCCGCTACCGGGCCGAGATGGCCGAGGGGCGCGAGCGACAGGACGCCGCGGGCCACGCCGTCGGCACCGCGGGCTCGGCAGTGGTCTTCGCCGGCCTCACGGTCATCGTCGCGCTCGCCGGACTGGCCGTCGTCAACGTCCCGATGCTGACCAAGATGGGGCTGGCCGCGGCCGGCACCGTCGCCGTGGCCGTCCTGGTCGCCGTCACGCTCGTGCCCGGACTGCTCGCCTTCGCTCCGGTGCGTGTGCTGCGCCGCAGGGACCGCAAGAAGTACAAGGGCAAGGCGCTCTCGGCGCGCCAGCGCCGCAAGGCGGAGAAGCGCGCCGCCCGCCAGAAGCCCAACATGGGGGCCCGCTGGGCCGGCCTGGTCCTTCGCCGTCCCGCCGCCGTGCTGCTCCTGGGCGTGCTGGGCCTCGGCGCCGTGGCCGTTCCCGCCACCCAACTGCAGCTCGGCCTGCCGGGTGAGGGGACCATGGCCCCCGACACCACCCAGCGCAAGGCCTACGACCTGCTGTCGGAATCCTTCGGTGACGGGTTCAACGGGCCCCTCATGGTCACCATCGAGGCCGAAGGCGCCAAGGGTGTCGCCGCCGAGCTGGGCGAGGAACTCGCCGGGCGGCCCGGCGTCGCCGCCGTGAGCCCCGCACTCCTCAACGAGGCCGGCGACACCGCGATCATCACCGTCGTGCCCGAGACCGGTCCCTCCGACGACCGGACCGAGGAACTCGTCAGGTCCGTCCGCCAGGACCTGGGGGGCGACCAGGCCGGCGCCGAGGTACTGCTGACCGGTCAGACCGCCCTGTTCATCGACTTCTCCAAGACCCTCGACGACGCCCTGCTTCCCTACCTCGGGCTCGTCGTCGGACTGGCCTTCCTCCTCCTGATGCTGGTCTTCCGGTCGGTACTGGTGCCGCTCAAGGCCGCGCTCGGATTCCTGCTCTCGGTGTCCGCCGCCCTCGGCGTGATCGTCGCCGTCTTCCAGTGGGGATGGTTCGCCGACGTCCTCGGGGTCGACCAGCCCGGGCCCATCATGAGCACCATGCCGATCTTCATGATCGGTGTCGTCTTCGGGCTCGCCATGGACTACGAGGTCTTCCTCGTGACCCGGATGCGCGAGGCCTACGTGCACGGCGAGTCGACGCACGAGGCGGTCGTCACCGGATTCCGGCACGGCGGCCGGGTCGTCGCCGCCGCGGCGCTGATCATGACCAGCGTTTTCTCCGGATTCGTGATGGAGGACAACGACTTCGTGAAGATGGTGGGTCTGGCCCTCGCCCTCGCCGTCGTCTTCGACGCCTTCGTGGTCCGCATGGCCATCGTTCCCGCGCTCTTCGCCCTGCTGGGCGACCGGGCGTGGTGGCTGCCGAGGTGGCTCGACCGGCTGCTCCCCGACATGGACGTCGAGGGGGCCAAGCTCCCCGACGCGAAGTCCGGCGGCGTCCCGCCGCGCCAGCGCGGAAAGCGCGAGAGCGTGATCTCGCGCTGAGTCCCGGCCCGGGGCCGTCCGCCGTCGCGGGGGCGGCCCCGTCGGGCGGCACGGCGGGCCCGGCACCCGCCGGTGCCTCAGGCGCGGCTGCCCTCCTGTTTCCGCTCCTGCGTCACGGAGGCTCGCTCGGAGCCCTGCTGGTGGCCCCTGGCCGGGCGGTGGCGGGCGAGACACTCGTAGGCGTACGCCGCCGAGACGAGGACCATGTGGTGGTACCAGCCGGGGAGCGAACGGCCTTCGAAGTCGAGCAGCCCGAAGTCGCGTTCCATGCCCTCGACCGAGGACGCCGTGCTCGATGCCAGGGACGCGAGCGACGCGACGCTGTCGAGTTGCTGGTGGGCGAGGCTCGTGACCCACAGGTGGCCCGGACGGGAGTCCGGCAGGACCTCGGCGAAGAGCCGGTGCGGGGGGCCGATCGGCCCCCGCTGCGTCCAGGGGAGATGGACGAGCCCGGCGTGCATCCGGGTGTGGCGCCGATTCCCGTCGGGCCCGGTGACGACGACCGGCTCGGGAGTGCTCAGCGCGGTGCCGGCCCTCGCCAGCAGCCGGGCGGCGGTGCTCGGTTCGGACTCGCCGACCGGCAGGACGGTCAGGTTGGGCGGCACGGTCATCACGAACTCCCGCCCCCGGCGGCCGAGTCCGTGGGCGAACAGGGCGACGTCCGGATCGTTGCTCATGTCGGCCACCACCGTGGCGGACATGCCCGCCGGGCGGGCGCCCAAAGCGTCGACCAGCTGGAGTGCTTGGGCCCACATGGGGCGGTACGGCATGGTGTCCGGTATGCGGGCGCGGCGCCGGAGCCGTTCGTTCTCGGTCCAGGGCGCCGGCAGGTGTAACCGCCAGCCCACGGGCACCTGTGCCGGACCGAAGGACATGAACGCCCCGAGTCCGAGCTGCCCCTTGAGGGTGCGGCCCGAAGGCAGGTCGAAGTACTTGTGCACGCCGACGGAGCTCTCACCGCGTTTCGGGAGGATGGCCCGGCCTATGGCGCAGACGGGGTCGGGGCGGTACTGCTCGGCCCAGTGCGTGAGCGCGCTGAGCACCTCGTCCCAGTCCCAGGGGCTGACGCTGACCAGTTGCCGGAGCGACTGGACCGCGGTGGTGGAGGTGGAGACGGTCTGGGCGAGGCGGCGGATGGACTTCTTGCCCGGCGTGGTGAGCAGTGCCTGCACGTAGGCGTGCGCCCATCTTCGTTGGTCGGCCCGTCTCAGGCTGCCGAAGACAGCATCGGTGAAACAGGCGAGGGAGGACTCGAAGTCCTCGGCCGACTCGCCGAGCGTTGCGTCCGAGGAGCGGCGTGTACGGGACATCGTCATGGCGCAATAACTCCCCCGAGGTTACTGAGCGTCTCGCCCGCCGAGTCTAGGCTCGCCGTACCTGTGGCGCCACCGTGTTGCCCGTGTGACTGAATGTGGTGCCTGCGGTGGCGCATGCGCGGCTCGCGTGTTTGGACAAGCCGAACGGGCGGTTCCGCGTGCGCCGCACCCCGCTTCGGGCTGCGGTGACGCCCCGCGCGGGAGTGCCGGCACCCCCTGCCATGAGGGCTGTTCCGTCGCCGAGGAGGGTGGCGTGCTCGCACCGCACCTGGTCGGAAAGTTCGATTGGCCCCGCTGTAGGACTTCGCACGCTTTCGCGCGGAGGCTGGTTTTGCGCCAAACCTGCGGTGCTCACGGGGTCGGCAGATTGTTCGAACTCTGCAAAGTAGTGTCCGGTGACGCCAAGATCCTTGAACCCGTCACAGGGTCGGGGTTCTACTCGAAGTGCCCGACGCAATGGCCGCGCCGGAGCCGCGTCAAGACGGGCGCGGTTCGGTGATTTCTGGTTACCGGAATGCCCGGCCGAGCGGCAAGGGCGATCAATGGCGTACATCTGGAGAGTTTCGGATGAATGGTTCAGTGACGGCCGACATGACAGCCGCATCCCCCTGCTTGTGGGCGCGTTTTATGGAGGTGTGATGAACAACCGGACCGAAGAGCTCGAAGGCCAGAAGGCCGTTCTGTTCGGCAGGGTCTCTGAAGCAGGACTGCGGCAGCGAAGAGCCGGCAGTCACGAGGTGCACCGCGACCAGGTCCTCACGACACAGGTCGGGCTCCAGATACCGGCGGGCCTCACCTTCGAGGACTGGGAACGCGCCGGTCGTCAGCTCTCCGGAATCCTCAACTCCTCGTCCTGGTGGCTCGGGGACTGGCTGGTGTACGGCAAGGACCACTACGTGGACCGGTACCAGCGGGGGATCCGCGCCGCCGGGCTGCAGTACCAGACCCTGCGCAACTACGCCTGGGTGTCACGCCGTTTCGAGTTCCACCGTCGTCGCACGGCTCTGAGTTTCCAGCACCACGCCGAACTGGCGTCCATGCCCGTCGAGGAGCAGGAGCTCTGGCTCGACCGGGCGGAGCGGACGAAGTGGACCACCAAGCAGTTGCGCGGGGCCATCCGCGTCGAGCGTGACGGCGAGTCGCGGCGCGAGGAGGAGGGAAGCGACGCGACGCGTCGCCTGGCGGTGCCCGACAGCCGTCTGCAGTGGTGGCACAAGGCCGCGGCGCAGCTCGGCAGCGACCTGGACCAGTGGGTGCTGTCGACTCTGGACGAGGCGGCCGAGCACGTCCTGAAGGGGGCCGCCGAGCAGGCCGCGCTCCCGGACCGGCCGTGACGGAGGCGGACGAGCGGGGCCGCCTCCGCCGTGAGTGGTCCGCGGACCGACCGCTCAGGGCAGCCGGCTCATGAGATCGGCCGCCTCCCGGTGCCGCGTGCACGCGCTGGACGCGAACGACTTGTGGACGCGGTCCCGCACCTGGCTCTCCTGCTCCTGACTCAGCTTGAACATGCCCTCCGCCGCGGAGACCCGCACGCGGAACGCGCCCACCGCGGGAACGATCTTACGGAAGTAGCCGATCGACTCGGTCATGTCCCAGCCATGGCCGAAGTCGGTCTCGTAGGCGCGCACGGTGGCCTGCACCACCTCGAGGGTCTCCTCGATCGACTCGATCTTCTCCACCGTCCCGTGGACGTGCACCGAGGTGAAGTCCCATGTCGGAGCGGCGGGAGTCACCTCGTAGACCGTCGGTGACACGTAGGCGTGCGGGCCGGTGAAGGCGAGCACGACCGTGCTGCCCGTCCCGACAGCGGACCAGTGCGGATTCGCGCGGTTCATGTGCGCCAGCAGCGTCGCGCCCGTGAGGTCCTCCGCCGGTCCGGGGGCCGCTCCGGGGTCGGCGATGACCGGCAGGTGCGTGGCGAACGGGCCGGCCTCGGGGCTGCCGTTGCTCACCATGAGAGCCAGAGGATTCCTGCGTATCAGATCTGCCATCCATGCGGTGTCCGGCTCGCGATACGGGCGGGGGACGAACATACGGCGCTCCTCGGTGATCTGTGCGGACGTTTATGCCGAATCAATGGAGTTCTTCGGCCCTCGGCACATCGATGACTGGACGACGACCCGGATACGGACCTCGATGTCCCGCTGACGGGACATAGCCCGCCCGAACCACGGTCCGGACGCGGTGAATTCCGTCGCCCTCCCTATTTTGGCGCGGGGGGTATCGCGAGTGCAATGAACGGATGCTGTCCGGCAGGCGCGCGAAAAACGGTGTCCATGGAAAGCGGGACGCTCCCGGTGCCGGAATGCGCACACGCCGGCCCCGAAAATGAGGGACGGACACCGGCCGTCCCGGCGGGGACGATCCGCACCGCCCCGGCCGCCGGGCGAACCCGCGGCGGCACCGGTGCGGCCCCGGCCCCGCACGGAGGGCCGCCGCCCGGGGCGCCGGCAGGCCACGGACGCGATCGTGACAGCGCCTTCCTCCCACGTGGACGTCACCGTCCGGCCTTCGGCGGCCTCCCGCGGGCGGTTCCGGGCCGTCCGTCCCCCGGCTGGGCCGGGCTCGGCCGCCGTGCCGGCCCGCCGGACCGGGCCTCGTGCGGGCACCTGCGGAGGGGCTGGTGCCCGTGGGGGCACACCTTGCCGTCGCGGGGGTACACGGAGCAGTAGGCGCCCTCGAACGCCCCGCGAGCTCTTGGCTCCACGCGATGAGCACGCTCTGCGGGCCTCTGACCATGGCTGACAGCCTTTGGCGCCATGAAGGCTCGAAATGGCGTCATAACTGTGCCATCCTGAGCGCATGAACCTGAGCCCGTACGTCGCCGATATTCGGCGAGAGTTCGCCGTCGCGGTCGATGCCGAGGGGGAGGAGGCCCGCGCGGCAGCGGACAGGCTGACCCTCTCGCTGGACGCGGCGACGCGTCTGATGCTCCTGACAGCGTTGTCCGACGCCGCCGCCGAGATCAGCGCGGAGCTGGCTCCCGGGTCGGTGAGCATGCGGCTGAGGAACAGGCGGCCGGAGTTCGTGTGCGATCTGCCGCCCGATTCGACGACTCCGTCCGGCCGGTACGCCGGGGGGCCGGGCTCACCGGAACCCACCCCGCCCGCCTCGCCCGCGCTCCTCCCGCCCCTGCCCGAGGGCCAAGGAGCGGTCGCCCGCATCAACCTGCGGCTGCCTGCTCCCCTGAAGCGCCGTGCGGAGGAGGCGGCCGACCGAGAGTGGCTGTCCCTCAACGCCTGGCTGGTAAGGGCGATCACGGACGCCCTCGCGGACGGTGACCCGCGCACCGTCCGTGGCGGCCCCACCTGCGCCGGGTCCCGCCGGCAACCGGGACGGACGCGTCCGGCGATGCCGTGACGCCGTGGTGGGCACGGGCACGGCACCCGGAAGGGCGCCGGGATCCGCGCGGGCGTCGGTGCCGAGCCTCGCCGCTACGGGCCGGAACCGCCGCCGTCGCTCCGGGTCGGTCAGGCCGCGTCAGGCGCCCGGCCCGGTGGCAGGGGCGGGCGGCCGCGAGGCCTCGGAGCCCGAACCGTGTACCGCACAACGCGCGGGGGCCGGGCAGCGGGGCCTCGACGCGCGCCTCGATCGGCTCCGGCCCGCTCCTCGCCGGCTGAGGGGCCGTACGGCCCGGGAACCGCATCCCCCCGGTTCCCGGGCCGCTGCACTCCGTGGGGCCGGGTTGCCCGTCGTGGGTCCGTGGGCCGGGCGATCGACGGCCGGACCGCTGGTGACGGCGGCCGCCCGTCGAGCCCGGGGAGTGGTGGACATGGTGTGCGGTCGGGGGAGTCCTGCGGACGGTGCGTGCGTGGGAGGCGGGTGGACGACCGGTACGGGACGGACGTCGGCGCGGTCGACGGACGCACTCGTCGGCGCGGCCAGGAGGCTTGGCCGATCGCCCGCCGTCACGGCGGGCCCGGACGCGCCGGCCGCTCACCGGCCCCGGATGCCACCCGGTGCGGAAGTCACGCCTTTCGACCACGACCGCACCCGCGCGGGGCGGCGGCTCGGGCACGGCGGGGACCCCGCGTGTCCGTAACCTGTCCCGTGGCCGTCGGCCGGTCCGCCCCTGCCTCTTCCCGTGCCCGTCCGCCCCGGAGACCCCGGGTGCCCCGGTCCTCGCGTCCGGGGAGTGGCGCATGACGGCCGGTCCCCGGCCCCCTTTCCCGACGCAGCCGCGAGGATCCGCTGTCGACGCTGCCGTCTTCTCGTGTTCCCGCACTGTTCATGTAATGCCCGGTCGGCGGCGGGCCGACTTCCTGCATTTGCGTGCCTTCCGGACCGGAGGCAAGAGGGGGGCGGGGTGCATGAGGAAGAGACGTGCCGGCCTACGTGTAATCGGTAAACGGTTCGACCCGTACCCCGTTCGCCGGGAATAGGCCTGGAGGTGAAGGTGAAAAGCCGGTCAAGCCGTAGCAGGCGCCTAAGGCCCGCAGGGGGAGTCCCGCGAAGGGGAGGGGCGCGCCACGGTTTCCGCGAGCCGTGAGTCCTTCCGCGAGCGGATGAGGGGGCGAACACGTCGACCGGCTGTGATGTGCGGGCGTCACTACGGCGCGAATGCGGGCAACCGGGGCGAGTGCCTCCCGGAACACTTATGCCGGAACACTCGCGCCAAAACGCGTACGCGGGAACACGCATGCCGGAGGATCTGCCGGCGGGCCTCGGAAGGAGGCGGAGGGTCGGCGGAGGCTCTCAACCGTGCCACCGGCCGCTGCGGCCCCCGGTGGGGATTCACCCGATCGTCATCCGATCGGCGGCAGGGCCGTCATCCGGTGGGACGGCTCGGACGATGGGAACCACCGTATGCCCGGAAGCCGGGCCGGACGGGTTGCGGCGTTCCCGGAAAGCCGCGCGCCGTCATTCCCGCTGACAGGTCTCCTGTGGTCCGGCGGGCACCGTCGGCCTATCATGATTCGGCGCGGAGCCTGGTGTACAAAAGGCGTCCGAATGAACGACGGTGGCGAGAGGTCGGCGGGCTGCTATCCTGAATTCGATTTCCGGCCGCTACGCTTTCCTTTCACGGTTACCGTCCATGCTGGGAATGCGCCGGTTCGCATTCCTCCCGCGAGGGCTTCGCCCATCCCCTGCCGAATCGACTCCCGCCTTGTGCACGTGTGGTGAGACGGAGGTGAGAAAAGAATGGCGAGGCAAGCGGAGCGCATGGAGCAGCCCACCGTGGAGGACGGCGCTGCGGCGTGGCGTATCGCACGCGATTCCCGCGTCCTCGACGTCAACTCCTCCTACAGCTACGTCCTGTGGTGCCGTGACTTCGCCGCGACCTCCGTGGTGGCCCGTGACGAGAGGGGCGACGTCGTCGCCTTCGCGACCGGGTACATGCGTCCCGAACTGCCGGGCACGCTCGTCATCTGGCAGATCGCCGTGGACGCGAACCGGCGGGGACGTGGCCTGGCCGCGTCCATGCTGGACCACCTCGCGGCCCGCCTTGTCTCCCGAGGGGTCCTCCGGCACCTGGAGACGACGATCAGCTCGGGAAACAAGGCGTCCCACCGGCTCTTCACCTCGTTCGCCGACCGGCACGGAGCGGCGCTGGAACGGGAGCTGCTCTTCCCCGCGCACCTCTTCCCGGACGCGCACGAGCCCGAGCACCTGTACCGCATAGGGCCGTTCGCCCGACCGCCCGGCCCGTCGTCCGTAGCTCAGCACCCGGAAACCCGATGCACTAGGAGCGCGTCATGAAGCCGAACACCTCGCCCGCCCTGAGTGTCTTCGAGAGCCTGGAATCGGAGGTGCGGAGCTACTGCCGTGGCTGGCCGGCCGTGTTCGACCGGGCTCAGGGTGCCCGGCTGACGGACGAGGGCGGCCACTCGTACCTCGACTTCTTCGCCGGTGCGGGTTCGCTGAACTACGGCCACAACAACCCGGTGCTGAAACGGGCTCTGATCGACTACATCGAGCGTGACGGGATCACCCATGGTCTGGACATGGCCACGACGGCGAAGCGGGCGTTCCTGGAGACGTTCGAGAACGTGATCCTGCGGCCGCGTGACCTGCCGTACAAGGTGATGTTCCCGGGTCCGACGGGTACGAACGCGGTCGAGTCGGCGCTGAAGCTGGCGCGGAAGGTGAAGGGCCGTGAGTCGGTCGTCTCGTTCACCAACGCCTTCCACGGGATGTCGCTGGGTTCGCTGGCGGTGACGGGCAACGCGTTCAAGCGGGCGGGTGC
>NZ_JBEXWB010000239.1:0-9977 GCF_040629645.1 Streptomyces sp. NPDC005899
AGCCGATGAGCGGCGTGCCCTCGCTCGTCGTCATCGGTGGCGGCCCCCGCGGCACCGGAGTCATCGAGCGCATAGCCGCCAACGCCGGTGAGCTCTACGGGGACCGGCGACTGGACATCCACCTCGTCGACCCGTACCCGCCCGGCGGCGGCCGGATCTGGAGGCAGGACCAGTCCGCCCTGCTCCGGATGAACTCCATGGCCGAGGACGTCACCATGTTCACCGACGACACGGTGCGCATGGACGGCCCCGTACGGCCTGGGCCCGCCCTGGACGCCTGGGCGCGGGACGTGGCACGAGGGCGGATGACCGTCGACGCCGCCCCCGCCGTGCTGGAGGAGATCCGCACGCTCGGGCCCCGGGACTTCCCGAGCCGCCGGCTCCAGAGCGCCTACCTGCGCTGGGTCCACGAACAGGCCGTCGCCACGCTGCCACCGGGCATCACCGTGCACGAGCACCGCACCTCGGCCCGGCACGTCTCGGGACCCCGGGACGGCCGCCAGCGCGTCTGGCTCGACGGCCGCACCGCACCCCTCCTCGCCGACCTCGTCGTCCTCACCCTCGGCCACCTCGACGCCGAACCCGAGGCGGAGCAGCGGGAGCTGTCGTCCTTCGCCGCCCGGCACGGACTCGTCCACCTCCCACCGGACTTCACCGCCGACAGCGACCTCGACGCGCTGCCCGCGGGCCGGCCCGTCATCGTGCGCGGGTTCGGCCTGGCCTTCGTCGACCTGATGGTGCTGCTCACCGAGGGCCGCGGCGGCCGGTACGAGAACGGCACCTACATCCCCTCCGGCAGGGAACCCGTGCTCCACGTCGGATCGCGGCGCGGTGTCCCGTACCACTCCAAGATCGGCTACCCGTTGGAGGGCGAAGGCCCGCCCCTGCCCCACCACTTCGGGCCGGCCCAGGTGGACGCGCTGCTCGCGGAGCGCGGTACGGCGGACTTCCGGCGCGACCTGTGGCCCATGGTCGTCAAGGAGCTCGGACACGCCCACTACCACCGGCTGTTCAGCGCCCACCCCGAGCGCACCGCCGTCGCCTACGCCGACTTCGCGGAGAAGTACGCCGCCGCGGACCAGGGGAGCCCCGAACTTCAGGCCCTGATCGCCGAGGCCGTTCCCGACCCCGCCGACCGCATCGACGTCGAGGCCCTGGACCGGCCGCTGGACGGAGTGCGCCACGCCTCCTTCGACAGCCTCCAGGACGGCCTGCGCGCCTACATCACCGCCGACCTCGAACGCCGCCACGACCCCGAGCAGAGTCCCGACCTCGCCGTCTTCCTCGGCCTGCTCTCCGCCTACGGCCAACTGGCCCGCGTGGGCGACCCCGGTGGCCACTGGCACGGCTTCTTCAGCTACCTGGCCTCGGGCCCCCCGGGACCGCGCCTGCGCAGCCTCCTCGCCCTGTCCCGGGCCGGGGTGGTCCGCTTCCTCGGCGCCGGGATGACCGTCGAGGCGGACGAGGAGCTGGGGCTCTTCCGGGCCGGCAGCGCCACCGTCCCCGGGGAGCACGTCACCGCCACGGCACTGGTCGAGGCCCGGCTGCCGGACCCGTCCCTGCACCGGACGCGCAGCCCGCTGCTGCGCGCACTGTACGAGGACGGGGCGTCCGGTACCGGCGCGGGCCTGCTCCGCACCGACCCCGCCGACGGCCGCGTCCTCGACCGGGACGGCGCACCCCACCCCCGGCGCTTCGCCCTCGGCCCCCACACCACGGCCCGGGGCGGCGGCGCGTTCACCCGGCCCCGCACCGGCGGGCCGGCCTTCCGGCAGAACGACGCCACCGCCCGCGCGGCCCTCGCCTTCCTGCGCACGGCCGGTACGAGGCCGCAGTGCTGACCACCGCACGCGCCCACGCCCGCTGTCCGGGGACCCGCGGCCCCTGACCGGCGACACCCGCACGCAGGCCCGGAGGCACCCGGGCGCCCGTCCCCGGGATCACCCCGCGCCCTTCCCCCAGGCCCTGTGACGTGCCTCCGCGTCCGGCAGCCCCCGCCCGCGACACCGACCGAGGTATCCATGACTGCCATCAGGCCCCTCCACCTGGCCGCCGAGATCGGCGGCCCCCCGCGCTACGACGCCGCCTCCCACATCGCGCTCGCCCGCCTCGCCGAGCGGGGCACGCTCGACTTCGTCACCCTGGCCGACTCCTTCGCCCGGCCCGGGCCCGACGCCGCGGCCGTGCTCGCCCACGTCGCTCCGCGGACCGGCCGGATCGGACTCGTACCGACCGTGACCACCACCCACACGGAGCCCTTCCACGTCTCGTCGGCCGTCGCCACCCTCGACTGGGTCAGCCGGGGCCGGGCCGGCTGGCACGCCCACGTGTCCACCACCGAGGCCGAGGCCCGGTTGTTCGGCAGGCGCCCGGCCGCGCCCCCGGCGGCCCTCTGGCGGGAGGCGGGCGAGGTGGCCGACGTCGCAGCCCGGCTCTGGGACAGCTGGGAGGACGACGCGGAGATCCGGGACGTCGCGACCGGCCGGTTCATCGACCGCGACAAGGTGCACCACGTCGACTTCGAGGGCAGCACCTTCTCCGTGCGGGGCCCGGCCGTCGTGCCCCGGCCCCCGCAGGGCAGACCGGTCACCGTCGTCGACGCCACCACGGGCCCCGCCCGGGAGACCGCGGCGCGCCACGCCGACGTGGTGTACGTCCGGGCCTCGTCGCCCGAACAGGCCGCCGCGCTCCGCGAGGAGATCCGCCGCGCGGCCACGGCCCACGGACGGGACCCGGACGCCCTGCGGGTGCTCGTCGCGCTCACCGTCGACCTGGGGGACGCCGAGACGGCCCCCGAACCCGGACTCGTGAGCGGCCCCCAGCTCGCCGGACGGGGCACGTACTTCCGCGGCGGCCCGGTCGACCTGGCCGAACTCGTCACCCGCTGGTACCGGGCCGGGGCGGTGGACGGCTTCCACCTCACGCCCCTCACCCCGGCCCGCGACCTCGAAAGGATCGTCAACGGCACCGTGGCCCTCCTCCAGCACCGCAGCCTCTTCCGCACCTTCTACCCCGGGGGCACGCTCCGCGAGCACCTCGGCCTGCCCCGTCCGGCGAATCGGTACGCGCTCGCGCGCAGGTCCACCGAGGCGGCCACCCGATGAGACAGATGCACCTCGCCGCCCACTTCCCGGGCGTCAACAGCACCACCGTGTGGACGGACCCGCGCTCCGCCAGCCAGATCGACTTCGGCTCCTTCGAACACCTCGCCCGCACCGCGGAGCGCGGCACGTTCGACTTCCTCTTCCTGGCGGAGGGGCTGCGGCTGCGCGAGCACAAAGGCCGCATCCACGACCTGGACGTGGTGGGCCGCCCCGAGTCGCTCACCGTCCTGAACGCCCTGGCCGCCGTCACCGACCGCCTCGGCCTCGCCGCCACGGTCAACACCACCTTCAACGAGCCCTACGAACTCGCCCGCCGCCTCGCCACGCTCGACCACCTCAGCGCGGGTCGCGCGGCCTGGAACGTCGTCACCTCGTCCGACGCCTTCACCGGGGAGAACTTCCGGCGCGGCGGCTACCTCGACCGGGCGGACCGCTACACCAGGGCCGCGGAGTTCGTCTCCGTGGCGCGGCGGTTGTGGGACTCCTGGACGCCGGAGGGCGTCCCGCGGCCGTTCGCGCACAGGGGCCGGCACTTCGACGTCTCCGGCGAGTTCTCCGTGCCCCGCTCCCCGCAGGGACACCCCGTCGTCATCCAGGCGGGGGACTCCGAGGAGGGCCGCGAGTTCGCCGCCTCGGCGGCCGACGTCGTCTTCACCCGGCACGGCACCCTGGAGGCCGGGCAGGCGTTCTACGCCGACGTCAAGGGCCGGCTCGCGCGGTACGGCAGAGCCCCCGGCGACCTGAAGATCATGCCGGGTGTCACCGTCGTCCTCGGTGACACCGACGCGGAGGCGCACGAGAGGGCGGCCGAGATCCGCCGCCGGCAGGTCTCCCCCCAGAACGCCATCCTCGCCCTCGAACAGGTCTGGGGCCGCGACCTGTCCTCCTACGACGCCGACGGCCCCCTCCCCGCCGACGACCCGGTCCCCGACACGGGCCTCGCGCAGGGGCGGGTGAGGATCGCCGACCCCCTGGCCGTGGCCGCCAGGTGGCGCGCCCTGTCCGAGGCCGGAGGGCTCTCGATCCGCCGGACCGTCATCGCGGCCACGGCGCGCCAGTCGTTCGTCGGGTCCCCCAGGACGGTCGCCACCGCCCTGGAGGCGCACCTGTCCGCAGACGCCGCCGACGGCTTCGTCCTGGTACCCCACCTGACCCCGGGCGGCCTCGACGACTTCGTCGACCGCGTCGTCCCGCTCCTGCGGGAACGCGGAATCCTCCGCTCCGCCTACCCGGGGTCCACCCTGCGGTCACACCTCGGGCTGGCGGAGCCCGTATGGAAAGGTTGAGCTCATGAGCACGGACGCACAGCAGGACGGCCCAGACGGCGAGGACCTCCGGGAATGGCGGCGCTGGCACGAGCAACGGATCGCCGCGGTCGCCGCACCGCACGGCCCGCTCGCCCTGACCGGCACCCACTGGCTCTCCGACCACCCGGAGGGGCGCATCCCGGACGTTCCCGGACTGTGGCGGGAGGAGGACGGCGAGGTCGTGCTCACCGCCAGGGCGCAGGACGGTCTGACCCTCGACGGAGAGCCCCTGGACGGCGTCGCCCGGCTCACCGCCGACCGCGGGCCGATCGGCGCGTCGCGGGTGGCGTGGGGCGACCGGCGGCTGGTGGTCCTGAGCCGCGAAGGCCTGTGGGCCGTGCGGGACTTCGACCCGCAGTCACCGGCCAGGCACCGCTTCAGGACCATCGAGGCGACGCCGTACGACCCGGACTGGGACCTGGACGGGGTCTTCCGGCCGTACGGTGCCGAACGGACGGTCCGGGTCGGGAACGCCGACGGGCGGGAGCGCGGGCTGGGTCTCGGCGGCGAGATCGCCTTCGCCCTGGGCGGTGTCGAGCACACCCTCCAGGTCGCGGTGGAGCCCGACGGTTCGCTCTGGGCCGTCTTCGCCGATGCCACCAGCGGGGACAGCAGTTACCGCTTCCGCTTCCTGCGGCCGGACGCCCCCGACGGGGACGGCCGGGTGAACGTCGACTTCAACCGCGCGCTGCTGCCGCCCTGTGCCTTCGCCGACCACTTCATCTGCCCGTTCCCGCCGCCCGGCAACACCCTCCCGGCCGCGGTCCCGGCGGGGGAGCGCCACCGCCTGGACGCCTGACCGCGGCCCCCGGCCCGCCGGCGCCCCGGCGCGGCCACCGAGGTGCCGGCCGGGGAGCTGCGGAGCGCGTACGACGTCAGCGCGTACGGCACCGGCCCCCGCGCACTCCCGTGAGCCCCCGCCGATTCCCGGCGGGGGCTCCCCTACGGCCCGCGGCTGTTGAGAAGATGGCGCAACGGCCGGTCGCAGAGGCACCACGGGGGCGGGCGCTGTGCACGTCCGGAGGGCCGTCCCTCCTGGCCCCCGCAGACACCCAGGGGGTTCCAGGTCCGTGAGACGCATCGGAGTGACCGGTCACCGATCCATCCCCCAGGAGGCCCACGCGCACGTCCTGGAGGGGATGCGGGCGGCCCTGTGCGCGGCCGAAGGCTCCCTGGAGGCGCTCTCCAGCCTGGCGGTGGGGGCCGACCAGCTCTTCGCCGATCTCGCGCTGGCGCACGGTGCCGAGCTCACCGCCGTCATCCCCAGCGGCGACTACGAGGCGGGCTTCGCCCGGGGGGCCGAGCTCGCGCGCTACCGCACGCTCAAGGCCCGGGCCGTCCGCGAGGTCCGGCTGGACTTCCCCCACTCCACGGACGAGGCCTACTACGCGGCGGGCGCCTACATCGCCGACCACTGCGACCGCCTGCTCGCGGTCTGGGACGGCCGCCCCGCACGGGGCCTCGGCGGCACCGGCGACATCGTGACGTACGCCCGGAGGCTGGGCCGGCCCGTGACCGTGATCTGGCGGGACGGCGTGGAGCGGGACTAGCGCCCTCCGTCCGGACCGGGCCGGCGCCGCCTCACGCGCGGTGCCCGGGCCGGCGTCCCCTCACATGCGGTGCCTGGCCAGCCAGTCCGTGTGCTCGGGGGAGACGATCCGCTCGGTCTCGAAGACGGCCGCCGCCCACTGCCGCTCGGTGAGCGTGGTCTCCATGGCGGCCTGCATGTTCTCCAGGTCCTCCTCCACCAGCGAGTGCGCGGACACCAGCGGATGATGGCGGCGCTTCTCGTTCCAGGCGAGGCAGGCCGCCGCCGCGGCGGAGAACGTCCCCGTGAGCGCGAAGGAGCCGGCGGACCCGAAGGTCTGCAGCACGGCGAGGACCAGAGCCGGCAGCGTCAGTACGGCGACGGTGCTCGCCCAGACGAGGGCGCCGCGCCGGGCCACCTGCCTGCGCCTGCGGTACCAGCGCCGCTGCTCGATGAGCCGGTCCCGGATGTAGGTCTCCTTGCGCACGGTGAACGCCCTGCCCCGTAACTCCCGCATCGAGGTGGTGATCAGCCCCTCAGCCGCGTCCGCCACCTTGTCCCGGGGGTCCGCCCAGCCCACCTTCCGCAACTCCTGCAGACCCTCCTCCAGCCGGTTGGCGAACACCGCCTCCGGATGCAGGGTGCCGGTGTCGAAGGGCGAGCCGTGCACCGCGTAGCGCCAGCAGTTCGACTTGATGAACTCGGCCGCGGAGCGGTTGAGTTGCCAATGCGACTTCGCTTTGCGCCGCGAGGCCAGGTACGTCGTGATCAGGACACCGAGGTAGGCCAGTACCGCCAGCCCGTCCAGCAGCCGGACGTCGCCCGCCACCTCGATGTGCCAGGGCAGGGCGGCAGGCACCGTACCGGCGACGAGGAGGGCCAGTTGGCCACGGGTGGTGTTGACCGCCTCGCGCTGGCGCGCGACGGCGACGGCGTCCGTGTGGTGGAAGAGTGCGGGCAGGTCCTCGCTGCGGAAGACCATGGACTGGAGCGGCCCGGGTATCGCCGACATGTGCACCCCCGTCTGCAGTTGTGAGCACTACCCCCGTCCGGGGGCCACGAGAGTAGGTCGCGTACCCGTCGACTGCAATGGCGCCTGGGACCACCGGCGTCGGCGCACGGGTGCGTCGGCACCCTCGTGCGAGGCCGCGGGCTGTGGGAAAATCGCGCGACGTCGTAGGTGAGCGGGGGCGCCGGCTCCGGGGGTGCCGCGCCGGAGCTCCGCTCCTCGGTGGGGGGAGACCAGGTGGAGGACCCAGGCCGGAGCGGTGCCGCGCCGCCCTCCGACGTCCAGCGGAGGGTGCGCCGGAGCCCGTTGCTGTTCACCGCCCCGCTGGTGCTGCTGTGCGTCCTGACGCTCGTCCTGGTCTGGGAGGCGGTCCGGGCGAACGTGACCGCCGGAGCGCGGACCGAGTGGCCGTGGCGGCTCCAGCTGCTGGACGCGGACGTGCTGGGGAGCCTGCTGGCGGTCGCGGCCGGCGCCGTCCTGGCCCGGGCCCAGTACGCCCGTACCGTGCGGCCCTACCTCGGCTGGCGGTCGTCCTGGGTGCAGGGACACCTCGAGGGGGACGCGCACGCCTGGCGCGTGGGCATACTCAACGGCGGCCAGCACATCGCGGCGATCGACTCCTGGGACTGCCGGGTGGTCCTGGCGGGCACGTCCCCCGGGGGCGACGGGCCGTGGGTGGACGTCTCCGAGGCCGTGAGCCAACTGACCGCGGCCGGACTGACCGTCGCCGACGACTTCCAGTTGGTCCGGTTCGGCAGGGGATTCCCCCTGGTGGGCACCGCCGGCTACGAGACGGTGCTGGCCGGGGCCTTCTCGAGGAGGTTCGTGGAGAGGGTCGACGCGCTCTATCTGCGCGTGCGGGTGACGGACGTCGTGGGCGACAGCCACGAACGCATCGGTGACTGCATGAAAGGCGCCAGAGCACTCGCCCGCGCCCCGCTCGACTGACAGCGGGGGCGTGGCCTCCTCGCGTGGCCGGCCGGCGGGAGGGACCGGCGAGGCGGACCGCGGGAGGGATCGGCGCGGGGGGCCGGCGGGCCGGATCGGCCGGCCGGCGAGGCGAACCGGGGGCCGGCTGCCGCCGGAGTACGCCGGATGCCGATTTCCGGCCCCGGCCCGGAGGACCGGGTACCACCCGGGTGGGCCACACAGCGAAAGCATTTCTGTCCGCACAATTCGGCGTAAACACAGGATTTCCTGTCACGGTCGCGTGTGCGGAGGGCTGCGGGGCGAGTAAAGTCATGCCGCCGGACACTGTGAATACGCAGGTGCCGGCAGGTACCCAGTGTCCGGAACCAATCCACCAAGGACGGCCGTGAAGACCTACGAAACCTCCCCCTCCTTCGCCATCGCGAAGAAGAGCCGCGTGCCCCTCGCGCAGATCGACACACGCGGAACCGAAGCCTCCAGGAAGCTCGGCCGGGTATTCGGTGCCACCACCGGTCGCTCGACCCGGATCTCCACCTTCAGTTCGGCTCTCTGAGGAGGGGCCCGGCGCTGCGGCACACAGGCGGAAACCGGCAGGCACGGCCAGGCCGACAGGTTGTCCGGCGCGGCTAGACTGGCGGAATGACAGGACCCCTGGTCCCTTTTCGCGAGATCGTGCTCAAGGTGCACAGTCGATGTGATCTTGCCTGCGACCATTGCTATATCTATGAACACGCAGATCAGAGCTGGCGTACCCGTCCTAAGTCCATCTCCGACGAAGCTATTTCATGGACAGCTCGACGATTGGCCGAGCATGCCGAACGGCATGCGCTCGATTCGGTGGCAGTGATCCTGCACGGAGGCGAGCCGCTCCTGGCCGGGACCGCGCGTCTGCGCCGTGTCTGTGAGGAGCTCACGTCGGCGTTACGAGGTATCGCTGAGCTGGACCTCAGGATCCACACCAACGGCGTCCAGCTCAGCCCCCGGTATCTGGACCTCTTCGACGAGTTCGGTGTCAGGGTCGGCATCTCGCTGGACGGCGACCGCGCGGCCAACGACCGGCACCGCCTCTACGCCGACGGGCGCACCAGCCACCCCCTGGTCCTGCGGGCGGTGGAGCTGCTGCACCAGGAACGCTACCGGCACCTGGATCTCGGACTGCTGTGCACGATCGACGTCCGCAACGACCCGGTCGCCGTCTACGACGCACTCGCGGACCTCGACCCTCCCCGGATCGACTTCCTGCTGCCGCACGCCACCTGGGAAGAACCCCCGCCGCGACCGGACGGGTCGCCCGTCGCCTACGCGAGCTGGCTCCTCGCGGTCTTCGACCGCTGGACGGAGCGGGGGCAACGGCTGCCCGTGCGGATGTTCTCCTCCGTCCTCTCCACCCTGAGCGGCGGCCCCAGCCTCACCGAGTCCCTCGGGCTGGCCCCCACCGACCTGGTCGTCGTCGAGACGGACGGCTCCCTGGAACAGGTCGACTCGCTGAAGAGCGCCTACGAAGGCGCGGCGGCCACCGGGTTCGACGTGTTCCGCCACACCTTCGACGAGGTCGCCGCCCACCCCGGCGTCAGGTCACGGCAGCTCGGTCTCGCGGGAGTCAGCGCGACCTGCCGCACCTGCCCCGTCGTACGTTCGTGCGGCGGAGGGCTCTACACGCACCGCTACCGGGCGGCGAACGGCTTCGACAACCCGTCGGTGTACTGCGCCGACCTCGAGGCGCTG
Source organism: Streptomyces sp. NPDC005899 (assembly GCF_040629645.1). NCBI lineage: Bacteria > Bacillati > Actinomycetota > Actinomycetes > Kitasatosporales > Streptomycetaceae > Streptomyces > Streptomyces sp. NPDC005899. The sequence goes on from NZ_JBEXWB010000239.1 coordinate 9,604, forward strand.
GTGAAAGGCGTCGAGGAGCGCACGGCCGTGCGGGCCGGCTCCCCGGCCGTCGCGGGGGCCGCCGAGCTGCTCCGGGCCGAGCAGAGCCTCAACCTCACGCTGCTGGCGGCACTGCACGCCGAGCTCGGGGGCCGGGGCCTGACGCGCTGGGACGAGTCCTGGGCGCTGGTGGCGGAGACCGAGCGGACGCCGGAGGGCGCCGGCGCGCTGGACGAGGTGCTGGCCCACCCCTACGCCCGCAGCTGGCTCCTCGACGCGTCGCACGCGGTGCGAGGCGGTGACCCGCGCGCCGTCGACAGGGCCGCGCGGCGACTCGCCGCCACGGTGGTGGCGGCGTCCCTGCGGGCCGGGCTGGACGCGACGGCCCCTCTGGA